>CAZQKL010000035.1:0-408 GCA_964593895.1 uncultured bacterium | reverse complement strand
CAAAAGATTGCTCCTGCACCATTAGAACCTGTTTCTATTGTAAATTCAATAATTGATTTATTAAAAGTGAAAAATTCAAGAAATACTCCAGTTAAGATAAATAGAGATGGTTCTATTCTTGTTAAATTAAAAGGAGCAAAATTTATTGGAACTTTTTCTTTTAAAACTGAACAAAAAAATTCATTCAGTATAGGAACAGTATCATTTTCTATGAGCTCTTCAAACCCTGCAGCAGAAGCATATTCATTACTTGCCCATTATCAATATGGTGCAACTCAACCAATTTTACCATTTATTCAAAGATTTGATACTTTGTCTGAAATTTTAGATAATTTAAATATAAATTATTCATTTGACAGAAATACAGGTATTTTAAAGGTAGGAGATTTTGAATTTAAACCTGATTTT
>CAZQKL010000034.1:0-19333 GCA_964593895.1 uncultured bacterium | reverse complement strand
TATTTCTAATTGCTCTTTCTTTTTCAATATAAAAAATTTGAGAAAAGTATCTTCTATTGAAAGCTCCGGTAAGTTCATCCTTAATTGTTTGCTTATAAAGTTCCTCTTTTATTTTCACCTGTTCTGTTATATCAAAAATTATTCCGATTAATCCTATTAATTCATTTTCCTGATATAAAAATGACTTAAAAATCTCTACTCTTCTTATATTGCCTTTTCCATTATGCAAATCAATCTCTGTAATGTATCTATTTTTTCCATTTAATTTTTTGTCTCTTTCTAAAATAAGGTCTGCTTTCATAATTCTTTTCAATAATTCTACTTCAAAAATTTCACCCTCTTTTAACCTTTCCTTTGAAATATTAAAGAATTTTTCAAAACTTAGATTAAATTCAATTAGTTTACCATCTTTATCAATAACAAAAAGAGGATTTGGAAGAAGGTCAATTAAGGTTTTCTGAAATTTCTCCTTTTCTTCAATTTTTTTAATATACTTTTGGGTCTTGTTGGTAAAATATTTTATTATGAAAACAAAAATAAAAAAAAGAAATAGCTGGAAAAATATAACACTTAAAAGAAATTTATATTTTGATTTATTTAGGAAATTTTCTAATCTTCTATCTTTTTCATTAAGTTGTTGTGAAAAAATATCAAGATAAAAACCAGTTCCAATTATCCAGTTCCAGTCTTTTATATACTTTACAAAAGAAATCTTTTTGCCAATTCTATTTGTGCCTGGAATTTTAAACTTATACCTAACAAAACCTTGACCATATTTAAAACATTTATCTATCATTTCTTTGAAAAATTTTTTCCCTTCAGTATCAGTAATATTTATTGGAATTTCTTTACCAATTTCATATCTTGGCTTATTTGGATTGACAAGTCTTATTGCTTTTAATTTTCCATTTTTTTTAACCAATTTCACAACAAAAATATAACCTGTTTTTTTTATTCCATACCTAAATTTATCAAGGTTTTTTAATATATACTCCTCTAAATTTTTTTCATACTCTTTAAAGTTTGCTTTTGAAATAATTAAAAGATTAAGTTTTTGAAATTTTTTTATAAAAGTAAAATCTCCTTTAATTAAATTATCATTATTTTCCACCTCTTCTACATTTGTCACAATTTTTCTGTAAATTCCAAAATTTCTCTTTTTAAAAATATTTAAAATATGCTTTTTTATTTTTTCATTTGAAACACCTTCCATTTTCAAAATTATATAGATTTTATTAATCTCATCATAAACAAATTGAGTTTGCTTTTTTAATTCGTAATTTATTCTTTCAAAAAGCTCATTTCTCTTTTTTTCAATTTCTGATGAAATATGTAGAATAAAATCTTTAATATGTAATTTAGCATTTTCAATGTATAAATTTTCATATTCTTTTGAAATTTTATTTTTAATAAAATTTACTTGAGATGAATAAAAAAATAAAATTGCAACAATAATTATTACTGAAAACAAGCCATAAATAAAAATAAAAATCTTATTTAAATTACTCACAATTTCCCTCTTAACCCAAATTTTAGATTTTCTCATTATACTATTTTTAATTAAATTTCAAATTTTTATTTTACAAAAAAAGTAAATTCTGTTAAACATCCGCAAAAAGGAGAGCAATATGAAAGTTCCAGAACTTAGACTTGTTGCATGGGAAACTACAAGAAGCTGTAATTTAGATTGCATTCATTGTAGAGCAGCTGCAAGTAAAGGACCTTATTCTGGTGAGTTTGATACTAAAACCTTTTTCAGAGTAATGGACGAAATAGAACTTGTTGGGAAACCGATAATTATTTTAACTGGCGGTGAACCTTTATTAAGAGATGATATTTTTGAAATTTCTAAATATGGAGCAGAAAAAGGCTTTAGAATGGTTATGGCAACAAATGGAACTCTTATTAATGAAGAAAATATGAAAAAAATGATTGATTCTGGAATTCAAAGAATAAGCATGAGCATTGATGGAGCAGAAGCAGAAGTTCACGATAACTTTAGAAAAGTTAATGGAGCTTTTGAAAAAGTTATGAAAGCTATTGAGATTTGCAAAAAATTCAATATGCCATTTCAAATAAATACTACAATCACAAAAATAAATATTGATGAAATTCCTAAAATTTTTGAACTTGCTGAAAAATTGGGAGCAACAGCTCTCCATATTTTTCTTCTTGTTCCAACTGGAAGAGGGAAAGAACTTGCAGAGCAGGAAATTCCTCCAGAGGAATATGAAAGAATATTAAACTGGTTCTATGATAAACAGAAAGAAACAAAAATGCAGTTAAAAGCAACATGTGCACCACACTACTATAGAATTTTAAGACAGAGAGCTAAAAAAGAAGGGAAAAAAGTTGACTTTAAAACTTTTGGGCTTGATGCTGTTACAAAAGGATGTCTTGGTGGGAAAGGGTTCTGTTTTATATCTCATACTGGAATTGTGCAACCATGTGGTTATCTTGAGTTGAATTGTGGGGATTTAAAAAAGGAAAGTTTTGATAAAATTTGGAAAGAGAGTAAAATCTTTAATGAACTCAGAAATGAGGATTTATATAAAGGGAAATGCGGAATATGTGAATACAGAAAAGTATGCGGTGGCTGTAGAGCAAGAGCTTATGAAGTAACAGGTGACTATCTTGCTGAAGAGCCTTATTGCATATATGTTCCTAAAAAATTAAATGAACCTAAATCACCTCAAGTATAAATTAATAAGAAAGCTTTTTAAATTTCCTGTTGAAAGAACTCCAAAAAGAGGTTTTATAATAATTCAAGTTGATGGACTTTCTTATGAAGCTTTTAAATTTGCAATTGAAAAAAACTATTTTCCAAAGTTAAAAAAATTAATAAAAAGAAATGAATTTTCTTATAAAATGTTTAAAACAAGTCTTCCTTCAAACACTCCATATTTTCAAAAAGTTTTGTTTTATGGAGATACAACTAAATATCCTGGATTTAGATGGATAGATAAAAAAAATAAAAAATATTATTCATTTAAACTTCCTGAAACTGCTGAATTAGAAGAGAAAAAAATAAAACAGAAAAATTTAGTTGGAATTTTAAAAAATGGAGCATCTTATTATAATATTTTTTCAGGTGATGCCCAGAGAAATTATCTTGTTTTAAGTAAAATCTTAACAAAAAGTATATCTTCTAAAATAGGTGGATTAAAGCTTCTTTTAATAATTCTTTTAAATATTCCAACAATGCTCAGAGTTTTATTCTGGAGTTTAAGAGAAATATTTAGAGAATTCTCTGATTGGTTTTATTTTTACATAAACAACCTTCCTCAAAGAGATTTTAAGCTCTTTCCAATAATTAGAATTTTCAACAATGTAATAGTAAATGAATATATAACTCAAGGGGTTTGCATGGAAATTATCTGTGGAACTCCGAAAATTTTTGCAACATACAATGCTTATGATGAAGCAAGCCATCAAAGAGGGGTTGATAGCAAAAGCTCATTTAAGGTGTTAAAATTAATTGATAAATCAATCTGGAAAATATACAAAATGACTAAAAATAAAAAAAATTTCAGAAAATACGATATTTTTATCCTCTCAGACCATGGACAAAAGAAATCTCTACCCTTTTCATTTATTTTTAAGAAAAAATTTTCTGATTTGATTTTAAAATATGAAAAAAATTTTAAAATCACTGAAACTGGTTATGAAATGTCAGCTTTACCAATAATTGAAAAAATAAAACTCCTTTCAAAAGAAAGGAAAATTCCAAAATTTGTTGGTTTACTTTTTCCAGAGATTAATTCAAAAAAATTTAAAATCACAAAAAATTTTCATGAAAATATAAAAATAATAAATTTTGGTTCATTTTCTCAAATTTATTTTTTAAATTTTCAAGAAAAACTGACATTTGAAAAAATTAACAAAATTTATCCATTGTTTTTACTTCATATTTTAAGCCATAAAAGTGTTAAATTTTTAGTTGTTGAAGATAATAAGGAAAATGTGATAATTCTTGAAAAAAGCGGGTTTATAAAGGTTAATAACAAAAAAATAATTGAAAAATCTGGTAAAATATCAATACCAATGGAAACAATTTATGAAATAAAAGAATTGGCAAAATCTGAACATGCTGGAGATATTTTAATTTTTGGAAATATAATAAATGGCAAACTTATAAATTTTGAAGGCCAGATGAGTTCACATGGAACTTTTTATGATGAAGAGATAAACTGCTTTTTAGTATTTTCATCATTAAAAAAAGAAAAAATGAAAAAAATTCAGTCAGTTTTAGATTTACATAACTTCTTTAAATCAAATTATCAATAATGGAAATAGTTAAGAAAAAATTAATTTTCAAAGCTAAAAAAAGAGGTATTCTTGAAAATGAAATATTTTTATTGGACTTTATTAAAAATTTTGCTTTTAAAAAATATTCTTACAAAGAATTAAATCAATTATTAGATTTTATTGATAAAATTGATGAATTTTTGCTATTTGAAGCAATTTTCAAACATAAAAAAATAAAAAATAAATTTATAAAAGATATGCAGAAATTTAAAAATTTAAAGACCTCTTTTAGCGATTAATTTCCTTACCTCCACAATTGCTTTTGTTGGATTTAAACCTTTTGGACAAGCATCAACGCAGTTGTAAATTGTATGACATCTCCAAACACCATGTTTATCATTTAAAATAGATAATCTCTCATCTGCACCTTCATCCCTTGAATCAGCAATATATCTATAAGCTCTTAAAATAGCGCTTGGACCAAGATAATCTTTGTCATTCCAGTATGATGGACATGAAGATGAACAACAACCACACAAAATACATTCATACAATCCATTAAGTTTTTTTCTATCCTCAGGTGATTGATACATTTCTTTATCAGGCATAGGTGACTTTCTTATAAGATAAGGTTTTACTGTAATAAATTTTTTAAAAAAGTCAGTTAAATCAACAACAAGGTCTTTAATAACAGGCATTCCTGGTAATGGCTGAATTATCAAATGGTCTGAATGAAGGTCTTCAATTTTTGTAATACATGCAAGCATATTTATACCATTAATATTCAATCCATCAGAACCACATACCCCTTCTCTACATGACCTTCTAAAAGATAAAGTGGGGTCAATTTCCCATTTAATCTGATTTAATCCTTCAAGTATAAGCATTCCTTTTCTTCTAATTTCTACTTTATATTCTTTATAATAAGGTTTTTCATCTTTTTCAGGGTCGTATCTAAAAATTTCAAAAGTAACATAATCTCCCATTTTAATTCCTCCTAATAAACTCTTGGCTTTGGTGGAAATGTTTCAACAGTAAGTGGTTTTAATCTAACTGGCCTAAATTTTACTTCAAATTCCCTTCCATCTTCATCACAAAAAACTTCTGAATGCTTTAAATAATTTTCATCATCCCTTTCTGGATAATCATCCCTGTAATGTCCACCTCTTGATTCTTTTCTATTTAATGCTCCAACAGTTATTGCTTTTGCACATAAAAGCATATTCTTTAATTCCATTGCTTCAATGAGTTCAAGATTATAAACTCTCCCTTTATCATTGATTTTTATATTATCAAACTTATCTTGAAGTTCTGTAAGTTTATCATAAGCTTTCTTTAATGATTCTTCTGTTCTGAAAACTCCTACATTTCTTTCCATAACTTCAATCATTTCACTATATATTTCCCAGTAAGAATGTTTTCCATTTGAGTTTAATATATTTTCAAGAAACTTAATTCCTCTATCTAATTTTTCATCTGGAATATTTATAAATTTTTCCTTTTCTACAAATTTTGCTGCTTCTTCTCCAGCTGTTCTTCCAAATACAATTAAATCAAGTAATGAATTTGTTCCAAGTCTGTTTGCTCCATGAACTGAAGCAGAAGCACACTCTCCTGCAGCAAATAAACCTGGAATTGTTTTATCATTTGTTCCATCTGAAGTATCCAAGATGTGAGTTAGATAATTTGTAGGTAATCCTCCATTCTGATAATGAGCAGTTGGACAAACAGGAATAGGTTCTTTTGTGCAATCAACACCTGCAAAAATTAAAGCAAGTTCATGAATTCCAGGCAACTTTTCCATAATTTTATCAGCACCAATATGGTCTATCTTCAACAAAACATGGTCTTTTTTCTCTCCACAACCTCTTCCTTCCATTATCTCTATTGCTATTGAACGGGAAACAATATCTCTTGGTGCAAGGTCCTTTATTGTAGGAGCATATCTTTCCATAAATCTTTCACCTTTTGAATTTATAAGATAACCACCTTCACCTCTAACCGCCTCTGTTATTAAATTCCCAGCTCCATAAATTCCTGTGGGATGAAATTGAACAAATTCAGCATCACTCCAAGCTATTCCAGACCTCATAGCTACTGCCATTCCATCACCTGTATTTATATGTGCATTAGAATTGGTCTTATAAACCCTACAGCTCCCACCTGTGGCAAAAATCACAGCTTTTGTCTGAAAAAGATGAAATTCCCCATTTTGCATATCAAAACATAAAACCCCTGCTGGTCTTCCATCTATCATTATTAAATCAAGAACAAAAAATTCGTTAAAAAAGTATGTCCCCTGTTCAATAGATTTTTCATATAAAGTCTGTAATATAGCATGCCCAGTTCTATCAGCAACATAACATGCTCTCTTTACAGGTCTTTTTCCAAATTCAGCAGTATGCCCTCCAAAAGGTCTCTGGTCAATTTTTCCTTCAGGGGTTCTATTAAATGGAACTCCAATATGCTCAAGTTCTATTATCATTTCAGGCGCTTTTTTTGTCATAAATTCACATGCATCCTGGTCTGCAAGATAATCGCTACCTTTTATAGTATCAAACATATGCCATATCCAGTGGTCTTCTTCAACATTACCAAGTGCAGCTGAAACACCACCTTGAGCTGAAATTGTATGACTTCTTGTTGGATAAACTTTAGAAATTACAGCGGTTTTACAATATTTACTTGCTACCTGAGCTGCATTTAAACCAGCTCCACCTGCTCCTAAAACTAATACATCAAATTTGTGATATTCTACTTTTGGTTTCATATAATCACCTCTATCCTGAAATTATATTTAATCCAATTATTGCTAATGTAATTGCAAATACTGAAAATACTCCGAGCCAGAATAATCTCCAGCCAGTGCTTTCAACATAATCATCAAGTATCATTTTAAATCCGTTAAAAGTGTGAAACAATCCAAAAATAAGTAAAGGACCAGCAATTATTTTATCAAGACCTAAATCTCCTTCGTTTGCCATTGAAAAGAAATGGATAAATATTACAATGGCTATTACAACTCCTGTAACTCTCTGAAAAAACCATTCTCCAAGTCCTTTATTACTTGAACCTAAAAATTTATATCTCATTTTTAGCTCCTTTTAAAAAATTTATATTGCAAAAAAACCGATTATTAATATGATAATAGTTAAAATAATTACACCAACTGCCTGCTTTGGAAAAATTTCTTTTTCTGCACCGTAAAAAAACTCCATTGCAATTATTCTTAATCCATTCAAAGTATGGAAAGAAATTACAAGAATTAAAAACCATTTAAAAATCTTATTTGCGGTTATGTTTGAAAACCATTCTATATAGCCACCTTTAGAAAGGATGTGTAGAATAAAAAATAATCCAAGTATAATTCCACTTATACGATGAAGATAGAACATTACCATCCCAATTTTTTTCTTGTAACTTAACTTTGGAGTGTAATTTGTTAAATCTTTTCTTGGCATAATTTAACCCCTTTTTAATTATTTATTATCTCTTCAAATCTTTTTATTGTAAATTCAATCTTTTCATTTAAGTTGATTTTGGTTAAATCACCATTTAAAATTTTCATCCAATCTTCCATACTATCAATTATTTTAAAAAAATCAGCCTCTTTCACAAAAGAAAAATTATCTTCATAAGTTACACCTTTTAGAGAAAGATAATCCTCAATCAATTTTTTTGCTTTTTTCAAAGATTTTTCAAGATTTCCATTTTCATAATCTTTTTTGAGAAGTTCCAAGTCATTTTTAAGCTTTAAAATTTTTAAATTCTTTCTCATTTTATTTCAAATTTTTTCCTTCCTTGTTTATACAAATCATTACCATAAATATCATTTACAACAACAGCAGGAAAATTTTCAACTACAAGTTTCCTAACCGCTTCAGGACCAAGGTCTTCATAAGCAATTATCTCTGCTTCTTTAACTACCGCACTTAAAAGTGCTCCTGCTCCACCAACTGCAGCAAAATAAACCGCTTTAAACTTTTTCATTGCAGAAATTACTTCTTCCCCTCTTGTTCCCTTACCAATCATCCCTTTAAGTCCATGTTCAATTAATATAGGAGCATAGGGGTCCATTCTATAACTTGTAGTTGGACCACAAGCACCAATTACCTGACCAGGTTTTGGAGGAGTAGGACCAACATAATAAATTATCTGGCCTTTTAAATCAAAAGGAAGGCTTTCACCATTTTTTATAGCATCTACCATTCTTTTATGAGCTGCATCTCTTCCAGTATAAATAACACCCGATATTAAAACACTATCTCCTGCTTGTAAATCTTCTAAAACTTCTTCTGTTAAAGGAGTTGTTATTTTTTTTATATTTTCCATTATTACCCCTCATTTATTTAAATAACTACCTCTTTGTGTCTTGCTGCATGACATTGAATATTAATTCCAACAGGTAATGATGCAATATGGCATGGCTCCATTTTTACAAAAACCGCTAATGCTGTAATTCTTCCACCTAATCCCTGAGGACCAATACCAAGCTTATTTATTTCTACAAGCAATTCTTTTTCAAGTTTATCAAGTTCTGGGTCTGGATTTCTGCTTCCTATTTCTCTTAAAAGAGCTTCTTTTGCAAGAATTGCACATCTTTCAAAATTTCCACCAATACCAACCCCAACAATTATTGGAGGACAAGGATTAGGACCTGCTTCTGAAACTCTTTGAATTACAAGTTTTTTTACTCCTTCAATTCCATCTGCTGGTTTTAACATTTTAACTAAACTCATATTTTCACTACCGCCACCTTTTGGAGCTATTCTAATCTTCACTTTATCTCCATCCACAATTTTTGTATGAATAATAGCTGGGGTATTATCTCCTAAATTTTTTCTTGTAAATGGATGACAGGTTGATTTTCTTAAATACCCTTCTTTATACCCTTCACTAACTCCCTCATTAATGGCATTGTATAAATTTCCACCAGTAAAATGAACCTCCTGACCTATTTCAAGAAAAATTACCGCAAGACCAGTATCCTGACAAATTGGTATCTGTTTTTCTCTTGCAATTATTGCATTTTCTCTAATGGTTTTCAATATATTCTTTCCAACCTCACTCTCTTCTTCTTCAATTGCCTCTTCAATCCTTTTAAATACATCATCTGGAAGATAATAATTTGCATCAATGCATAAATTTTTAACTGCATCTTTAATTTCATTAACATTTATCTCTCTCATGATACCCTCTTTTGTTATTCTGCATATTGTATACAACTTTTCCCTTATACTGTCAACAAAAAAATTAAAATTTGATAAAAAAAATAACCTATGATAATAAAAGGAAAATTTTTAAAACGGAGGTAACTATGAAAGAATATAACGTAGCAGTAGTTGGAGCAACAGGAGAAGTTGGTAAAACAATGAGAGAAATTTTAGAAGAGCGTAATTTTCCTGTAAAAAATATAAAATTGCTTGCTTCTGAAAGGTCTGCAGGAACTGAGGTGGAATTTAAAGGAGAAAAGGTTATTGTAGAAAAATTAACAAAAAATTCATTTAAAGGAGTGGATATTGCTCTTTTTTCAGCAGGAGGTGCTGTTAGCAAAGAATTCGCTCCTATTGCAGCAGATAGTGGTTGCATTGTTATTGATAACAGCTCTGCCTTCAGAATGGAACCTGATATACCACTTGTTGTTCCAGAAGTAAATCCACATAGAGTTGCTGATTATAAAAATAGGTATATTATTTCCAATCCAAATTGTTCAACAATCCAGATGGTGGTGCCTCTAAAACCAATTCATGATAAGGCAAAAATAAAAAGAATTGTTGTTTCAACATATCAGGCAGTCTCAGGTTCAGGTTATAAAGCTATAAAAGAACTTGCTGACCAGTGTATTGCAATATTTAATCAAAAAGAGATTGTGAAAAAAGTATATCCCCATCAGATAGCATTTAATTGTCTTCCACACATAGATGTTTTCCTTGAAAATGGATATACACGAGAAGAGATGAAAATGGTTAATGAAACTAAAAAAATCATGGAAGATGATACCATTCAGGTAACTGCAACAACTGTTAGAGTTCCTGTTTTTTATGGTCATTCTGAAAGTGTAAATATTGAAACTGAAAAAAAATTAACAGTAGAAGATGTAAAAGATTTAATGAGCACAGCTGAAGGTGTAGTTTTAATGGATAATCCAGAGAAAAATATTTATCCTATGCCTGTTGATGTTGCAGGGAAAGACCCAGTATATGTTGGAAGAATACGAGAAGATTTTTCAATTCCAAATGGAATAAATATGTGGATAGTTGCAGACAATGTCAGAAAAGGCGCAGCTTTGAATGCAGTTCAGATAGCAGAGGTTTTAATAAAAAATTATCTGTAATATTGAAAGGAATAGGAGGCTTGATATGTCAGCTAAGGTATATTTTACAAAGATTACTGGTGATTATAAAGCAAATCTTTTCAAGAGAATAATAAAAATGTGCTATAATGCTGGGCTAAAAGAGAAAATAAGAGAAAAGGAACTTGTTGCAATAAAGCTTCATTTTGGAGAAATGGGTAATTCTGCTTTCATAAGACCAATTTATGTTAGAGAAATTGTAAGAGAAATAAAAAAATTAGGTGCAAAACCTTTTTTGACTGATGCAAATACATTATATGTTGGTTCAAGAAGTAATTCAGTTGACCATCTTGAAACAGCAATTAAAAATGGCTTCTCCTATGCAACAGTGGAAGCTCCAGTTATTATTGCTGATGGATTAAGAGGAAAAAGTGAAGTAGAAATAGAAATAAATTTAAAGCATTTTAAAAAGGTTTATATTGGAGCAGATTTTATGGAAGCTGATGCAATAATTAGTATGGCTCACTTTAAACTTCATGAATTAAGCGGTTTTGGTGGTGCTATAAAAAATATAGGGATGGGAGCTGCTTCTCGTAAAGGGAAATTAGCACAACATTCAGATATTTCTCCTAAAGTAAGTAAAAAATATTGTGTTGGATGTGGGACATGCATAAAAAAATGTCCAGCAGGGGCAATAACTCTTGTGGACAAAAAAGCTCAAATAGACCCTAAAAAATGTATAGGCTGTGCAGATTGCATTATAATTTGTCCAAAGGAGGCTATAAAAATTCAATGGACAGAAACTGGTCCAAAATTCATGGAAAAGATGGTTGAATACACCTATGGAATTTTAAAAGAGAAAAAGGAAAAAATAATTTACATAAATTTTTTAACAAATATAAGCCCTGCTTGTGATTGCTATCCATTTAACGATGCTCCAATTACTCATGATATTGGAGTTCTTGTATCTGATGATATTGTTGCAATAGATAAGGCAAGTGTTGACCTTTTAAATAAAGCAAAGATTAATGAATACAGTAAAATTAAAGATTGCAAAGTTGAAGATAAGATAAAATGCGTGTATCCAGAGATTGACTGGATGGTTCAGTTAAAATATGCAGAAAAACTTGGGATGGGAAAAATGAATTATGAATTAATTGAGATATGAAAGGAGACAACATGGAACTTGATATTAAACCATTTCAGGCCCGACTTGAAAGATTAGCATTTTCAAATTTAATACAAATAGTTCAATGCGCAAAGGTAGAGATAAAACCTTATAAAACCGCAATAGTTCTTGCTCAATCCTTTAATGAACACATGTTAAATGAATTTTCAGAAAAGCAATTTAAGTATCACATAAATTTAATAAAAAGACATATTGAAGAAGTTGCTTATAGATTATTTCATATTCTAATTATTGAAGGATATAAAGCTGAAATATTGCCTCCAGTTTTTTTAAATGAAGATGATGATAAATCAAATCTAAATAAAGAAATTGCTAAGCTTGCTGGAATTGGAAATATTGGAAAAAAAGGTTTTTTTGTAAATCCAAATCATGGAGTTAAAATAATTATTTGTTCCATTTTAACAGATGCTCCTCTTGAAGTTGACAAAGAATATAAAAAGAATCTCTGTGAAAATTGTTCAATTTGTGATGAAAATGATTTTGAAAATTCATTTAAAAAATGCCCATATGGAAAAGAAAAAAAATGGAGGAGGTAATCTATGGGCTATAAAAAAGTTTTAATTTCTTATTCAACAAAGGGTGGAAATACTGAAAAATTAGCAAAAGCTATTGCTGAAGGAGTAAATTCTGTTGATGGATTTAAAGCTATATTAAAAAGAGCAAAAGAAACAACACCTCAGGACCTTGTTGAGGCTGATGGAATTATTCTTGGCTCACCTGTTTATTTTGGAACAATGAGCGCTGAAATGAAAGATTTAATAGACAGAAGTGTTGTTGTTAGAAGAAAATTAAAGGATAAAGTTGGAGCAGTGTTTACAACTTCAGGTCATATAACTGGAGGAAAAGAAACAACAATGTTTTCTATGATTTATGCTATGCTTATACATGAAATGATTGTTGTGGGAGACCCAATTGATGCTGGAGGTCACTACGGAGTTGCGTGCACTGGAGAACCTAAAGAAAATGACCTTGAAAATGGAAGAAAACTTGGCATAAGAGTTTGTAATGTTATAAAAAAATTGAGGAGTTAAATGGTTCTTCCAAATAAATATCTAAACGATATTCAAAAATATATTCCTGGGAAATCAATAGAAGAAGTAAAAAAAGAGTTTAATTTAAAAGAAGTTATAAAACTTGCTTCTAATGAAAATCCTTTTGGTTTCTCAAAAAATGTTATAAATGCAATAAATAAATTTTCAAAAAATTTAAATAGATATCCAGATGGATATGCAAAAGATTTAAAAGAAAAATTATCAAAAAAATTAAATATTGGAATTTCAAATCTAATTATTGGTAATGGCTCTGATGAAATTATTGATTTAGTTATTAAAGCTTATCTTTCAAAAAATGATGAAGTTTTAACATGTTTCCCAACTTTTTCATACTATAAAATTTCAGCAAAAAGTTTTGGAGTAAAATTTAAGGAAATCCCTTTAAAAAATTACAAATTTAATGTTGAAGGACTACTTAACTCAATAAATCCCAGGACAAAATTAATTATTATATGCAATCCTAATAATCCAACAGGAACCTTTTTAAATTACGATGAACTTACATATTTAATTGAAAATACGAAAAATATTTTAATTTTAATTGATGAAGCTTATTTTGAATTTTATGATGAGGATAAAAAAGTTGATGGAGTTGAACTTATAAAAAGATTTAAAAATAAGGATATAATAATTTTAAGAACATTTTCAAAAATTTATGGCCTTGCAGGATTGAGAATTGGATATGGTATCTCCAAAAGAGAAATTATTGAAAATTTACATAAAGTAAAGCCTCCTTTTAATGTGAATTATTTAGCTCAAATTTCAGCAATAGAGGCACTTGAAGATGAAAGTTTTATTACGAAAGTATATAAAAATAATCTAATCTGTAAAAAAAAATTGTATGATTTTTTTAATTCTTTAAAAATTTTTTACCTCCCTTCTCAGGCAAATTTTGTTTTTTTTGACCCAAAAATTGATAATGAAATAGTATTTTATGAATTACTAAAAGAAGGAGTTATTATAAGGTCTCTAAAAAGCTTTGGATTTGAAACAGCTTTAAGAGTTTCAATTGGATTAGAAAGTGAAATAAATATTTTTGTTGAAAAATTTAAAAAAGTGTTTTATAAATTAAATAAGAACTTTTAAAGGAGGAGAAAGATGGCTTGGCAAATTTTATGTAGTGATTGTGATTATCAAAAACATATTTCAGTTGAGGAAAAAGGGAAAATAAAAGAATGTCCAAATTGTGGAAGCAAAAATTTTCAGATTTTTGATGATAGAACAACAGAAGGTGCTCACTGTGCAGGGACAATTAATATTCCTTCTGACAAATGATTATTTTTGAATTTCCACTTGGAGTAACAATTTTTTCAACTTTTGTAAAAACCTGAGATAGAATTTCTAACTCATGTGAAAGAATATTTCTTGCTTTTTTTAAACCCATTGAAGCAAGTCTCAAATAGTAAAGTAACTTTATAAATTTATTTTTTGGAACTTCATGCTCCATTATATATAATTTCCCTTTTGGCACAAGAACTCTTTTTATTTCATTAAGAGTATTTAAAACCTTTTCAGCTTTTAACTCATAAAAAGCATAAGTGTAAAAAATAACTTCAAAAAAGTTTTCCTTAAATGGTAAATATTCAACATCTCCGCAAATTAAATATGAAAAAAATATTTTTTCTTTTGCTTTTTTTAACATTCCCATTGAAAAATCAATCCCTGCGATAATACCATTATTTTTTAAAATTTTTTCAAGATGAGTTAAATTGCTTCCTGTTCCACAGCATAAATCAAGGATTTTTGAATAATCTTTAACATTTGAAATTTCAAACAGATATTTTCTTAAACCTTCATTTTTATCTCTTGAATGTATTTTTATAAAATAATCGTAAAAATGCGAAAATAAATCATAATATTTTTGCCTTAATTTCATAACTTTTTTATAAATAACTAAAAAAATATTTGCAAGGAAAACTTGATTATTTAAATTGCATACGATATAAGTGGGAATATAAAATATAGTTTGCTGGAGGAGCTAATGCTTACTAAAAAAAGTAAAATAATTCTTGAAGAGAAAGAGCCAGAAATACTGAAAAAACTTGATAAGATAAAAGAATTTGCAGAAAATATTGTTTTACCATCAGCGAGAAAAATTGATTTAACAGATGAATTTCCAGAAGAAATCTGCGAAAAAATGCATGAATTAAAACTTTTTTCTCTTATTATTCCAAAGGATTATAATGGAGAAGGATTTTCATTACTTCATTTTTCTGAAGTTCTTGAAGAAATTTCAAGGGCTTCTGCGTCAATTGCTTTATTAATTATTTGCCATACAGTTGGACTTCTGCCAATAATTCTACATGGAAATGAAAAACAGAAAGAAAAATATTTTAAAGAAGTAATTGAAAATAGAAAATTATTCGCTTTTAGCATAACTGAGCCAAAAGCAGGTTCTGATGCATCAAGTATTGAGGCAATAGCAAAGAAAGAAGGAGATTATTACACTCTTTATGGGATAAAAAGTTTTATAACAAATCTTGGAAGGTCTGATTATTATATTATTTTTGCAAAAACAGACCCAGCAAGGGGTTCAAGAGGAATGAGCTGTTTTATTGTTGATAAAAATCTTGATGGATTTAATATCATTTCTGTTTATGAAAAAATTGGAATGAGAGGGATACCTTGTGGAAATTTAAAAATGAATAATATAAAAGTAAAAAAAGAAGACCTTGTTGGTGAAGAAGGCATGGGTTTTAAAATAGCTATGGATACCTTAAATACTTCTCGTCCATTTATAGGTGCTCAGGCTGTTGGAATTGCAAGGTATGCTTTTGAAAAAGCCTTAAAATTTGCTTCCAGAAGAAGACAATTTGGAAAACCTATTGCAAAACACCAGGCAGTTATGTTTAAATTAGCAAGAATGGCAACAAAAGTTGAGGCTGCAAAAAGCATAGTAAGAAAAGCATGTTATCTTCTTGATATTGATGATAATGAAAAAACAAAATTTTCCGCAATGTGTAAAGCATTTGCATCTGATGTTGCAATGGAAAATTCTATTGATGCAATGCAGATTTATGGTGGCTATTCTACTTACAGAGATGGAGATGTTGAAAGATTAATTAGGGATGCTAAAATTACTCAGATTTTTGAAGGTAGTAATGAAATTCAAAATTTAATTATTGGAAATCAGTTATATAAAGAAGCAGGGATATCTTTTGAAGAAGGAGAAGATATTTTACCTGATGAGTTAATGAAATATGCTTATGGGGAAAATTATGAGCATTCTAAATGAACTTGAAAAAATTGCAGAAGGTTCATTTAGTGAATTTAAAACAACTTATTTTATTTCTGCAAAATTAAAAGAATATGGAATAGATAATTTTAAAATTACAAATCCAGGAGTTTTTGGAGAAATTAATGCTAATAAAGATAAGACTATAGCTATTAGAGCTGATATTGATGCTTTGCCAGTAAATCCAGAAAAAACCGAATTTAAACATATGTGCGGACATCATGCACATATTACGATTTTACTTGAATTTTTAAAGATTGCAAATAAAAATAAAGAAAAATTAACTTCAAATATAAGATTTATTTTTCAGCCTGCTGAGGAAATTGGAAAAGGTGCTGAATTTATGATTAAAAAGGGAGCAATTGAAGGTGTTAACGAAATCTATGGACTTCATGTTGAGCCTCTATTAAAGCTTGGTGAAATTGGTTTAAAAAAGGGAGTGCTTCTTGCAGGAGCAAAATTTTTTGATATAGAATTTTATGGAAAATCTACACATGCAGCATTACCTCATGAAGGGATTGATATTTTTTGCGTGCTTGCAGATTTTATTTTAAAATCACAATTAATTCTCTCAAGAAATAAAGACCCTGTAAAAAGTGGTGTATTATCAATTGGGTATGTTCATGGAGGTGACACCTACAATATTATTCCAGAAAAATTAAAAATTAAAGGGACTTACAGATTTTTTGATTTTGAAACTGACAGATTACTTAATAAAAAAATTTCTTCAATTCTTGAAAGCTTAAAAAATTTTTACGGAATAGAATACAACTTAAAATTCTCCTCCTCAACTGTGCCACTTATAAATGATAACAAAATTATTGAAAAAATAATTGATAAATTGCAAAATTCTGAATTTAAAATAATTACTGAAATTAATCCAATGATGGGTTCAGAAGATTTTGCATTTTACTTACAGAAAATTCCAGGTGCATTTATTAGACTTGGCATATCTAAAGGAGAAAATCATCCACCTCTTCATAACAGAAATTTTTTTGTTCCAGAGGAAACTATAAGCTATGGAATAAAATTATGGAAAAAACTTTTTATGGAGGATTAAAATGGGTAGTGAAATAGTTGAAGTTGCAAAAAAAGCAAAAGAAGCAAGCTATAAAATTTCAACTTTGTCAACAGAAAAGAAAAATAAAATTTTAAAAAGAATAGCAGAAAAACTTGATGAAAAGAGGGAATATATAAAGGAGAAAAACTGTATTGATATTGAAAATGCTCATAAAAAAAATCTATCTTCTGCAATGATAGATAGATTAACCCTTTCAGACAAAGTTATTGATAGTATGATTCAGGGAGTTATGGATATTATTAAGTTACCTGACCCTGTAGGTGAAATTGTTAGAATGTGGAAAAGACCAAATGGTTTAATTGTAGGAAAAAAAAGAATTCCAATTGGAGTAATATGTATGATATTTGAATCAAGGCCAAATGTTGTTATAGATGCTGGTAGTTTATGCTTAAAATCTGGAAATGCTGTGGTTTTAAGAGGAGGTTCAGAAGCTTTTAATTCAAATAAAGTGTTATGTGAAATTATTCAGGAAGCTTTAAAAGAAGAAAATGTACCAGCTGAAGCGGTTCAGGTTTTTCCAACTACAAGTAGAGAAGCGGTAAAAGAAATTTTAACTCTTGACGAGTATATTGATTTAATAATTCCCCGTGGAAGAGAAGGATTAATAAGAACTGTTGTTGAAAATTCAACAATTCCAGTAATAAAGCATTACAAAGGAGTATGCCATCTATTTGTTGATAGAGATTATGGAGATTATGAATATGCTTCAAAAATAGTAGTTAATTCAAAAGCTCAAAGACCTGGTGTTTGCAATGCTCTGGAAACACTTTTAGTAGATGAAAAAATAGCAAGTGAATTTTTACCTAAAATAATTGAAGATTTAAAAAAGGCAGGAGTAAGAATAAAAGGGTGCGAAAAAACATTGCAAATTGTAAAAGATATTGAAAAAGCTGAAGAAGAGGATTGGGAAACTGAATATCTTGACCTTATTTTATCAGTAAAAGTTGTAAAAGATATGAATGAAGCAATTGAACACATTCAAAAGTATGGCTCCAATCATACTGATGGAATTATAACCCAGAATTATAAAAAAGCAATGGAATTTGTTGAAAGAGTGGATTCAAGTGCTGTTCTTGTTAATGCATCTACAAGATTAAATGATGGTGGAGTGTTAGGACTTGGTGCAGAAATTGGTATATCAACCACAAAGCTTCATGCTTTTGGACCTATGGGACTTGAGGAATTGACAACAACAAAATTTGTTGTTTTTGGTGACGGACAAATTAGAGAATAGATGAGAATTGGAATTTTTGGTGGAACTTTTAATCCTGTTCATATTGGTCATTTACGGCCTGTTGAAGAAGCAAGAATTTATTTTAATTTAAATAAGGTTATTTTTATACCTGCAAAAATTCCTCCTCATAAAAATATAAACAATGTTGTTTCACCTTTTGAAAGATTAAAAATTTTAAAATTAGCTGTTGAAGACAACCCTTTTTTTGAGGTTTCAGATATTGAACTTCATTTTGAAGGGAAATCTTTTACTTACAATACATTAATTAAGTTAACCCAATTATTTCATTTAGATGACCTTTATCTAATTATTGGAAAAGATTCTTTTTACAGTTTCAAAACATGGCATAGATGGAATGAAATTCTTAAAATGGTTAATTTAATTGTTTTAAATAGAAAAATTTCTGAAAAAGATTATCCAGATGAACTGGAATTTGCAAAATCACTTGGATATAACAGAAAAGAAAATTTTTATGAAAATAGTTATAATAAAACTTTACAATTTTTCAATAATTCCATAATTGAGGTTAGCTCCACAAAAATTAGAGAAAATTTTAAAAGTGGAATTTCAAATAGATACCTCATCCCTGAAAAAGCCCTGCAATATATAATTAAAAAAAATTTATATGTATGAGTAAGAAAGACAAAATATTAAAAAGAGCTTTTGACATTTTTTTTTCAATAATTGGACTTATTTTAACTTTTCCCATTATATTAATTGCATGGATAATTGCTTCAATTGAAACAAAATCAAATGGTTTTTTCCTCCAGAAAAGAGTTGGAGAAAATGGAAAATTGTTTACAATTATAAAAATAAAAACAATGAAAGATACAAATTCAAAAAATCCAATTACAACAAAAAACGACCCAAGAATAACAAAATCAGGAAAAATTTTTAGAAAATTAAAAATTGATGAACTTCCCCAGCTCATTAATGTTTTAAAAGGTGATATGAGTTTTGTTGGTCCAAGACCTGATGTTCCTGGATATGCTGATAAATTAG
>CAZQKL010000033.1:0-19383 GCA_964593895.1 uncultured bacterium | reverse complement strand
TTGCTTCAATATCTTGAAGCATAGAAATTTTATTATCTTTAACTCCAGAAAGAGCTTTTAAAACAAAAGCACCTGCATAATTTAACTCATCAAATTCCAAACCCTTTGCTTTTGCAACCTGAGCTGTTTCTTCAGCAAGTTTAATAATAAGTTCTCTTGTATGTTCACATCCAAGAAGTTGATTTCCTGTAAAACCTGTTATTGCAGCAACAGCATTGCAGGCAACATTTGCAAGTAACTTTCTCCATATAGGAATTTCAATATTTCCCTCAATAATTTCAGTTGGAAATCCAGCTTTTGTAAACATTTCAGCTATTTCTTCAAGTCTTTTATCTTTTTTCCCATCATATCTTCCAATCCATAATCCTCCTATTCCACCTGTATATTTGATTTCATGAAAGGAGATTGGCATAGCACTATGAGCGGTTACTCCTCCTATTACTTTCTCTTTTCCAACAACATTTGCAATTACTTCCAAATTACCAAGACCATTTTGAACTGATAATACATAAGTATTTTCCCCAATCATTGGAAGGGCACTTCTTGCAGCAGAATCAGTATGATACCCTTTAACTGAAATTTGGACAATATCTACTATTCCAACTTTTTTTGGGTCATCTGTGATTTTAACCTTAACATACTTTTTGGTTCCATCTGGCATGTGAAGAATTATTCCATTTTTGCTTATTGCGTCAACTCTCCTTTTATCAATTTCAACCAATGTTACATCAAATCCTGCATCAGTTAAAAGTGCACCAAAAGTTCCTCCAAGAGCTCCTGCTCCTACTATTGCGATTTTTAAATTTTTCTTTTTGTTTTCACTCATAATTGCCTCCATTAATTTTTAAACATTTTTTTATTTTTTATAATGCAATTATTTTGCCACCATTTGAATATGGCATTAATATTGATTGTAAAAACTTAAAAAAATTGAAAATCTCATAAAAATCTTTTTTTGAAAATAAATTTTGTAGAATTTAATATACAGTTTTAAGTATAAAAAACTATACAAAAAAGGAGGAAATTATTATGGCTAAATGGCTACATGTTGGAGAAGTTCTCAGAATGGCAGCTTATCTTTATCCTGACAAGATGGGAGCAAAAGATTTATCTCGTTCAATGACATTTAAAGAATGGAATGAAAGGAGTTGTAAGCTTGCTAATGCATTATTAGATTTAGGTCTTCAAAAAGGAGACAGAGTTGCAATAATTGCATATAATTGCGTTGAGTGGATGGAAATTTACGCAGCTTGTGCAAAAGCTGGACTTATTGCTGTTCCAATAATGTTTAGGATGCCACCAGCTGAATATGAGTATATTTTGCAAAATTCTGAAGCAAAAGCTTTTATTATCCAAAATGAATTTGCTGAAGGAGCAAATTCTATAAGGGATAAGCTTAGTCCAGAGCTTGCAAAAAGATTTATCTATTTTGGAGATGATAATATTCCTGAAAATTTTTACTCTTATGAGGAATTAATTAAAAATGCTTCTTCAGAAGAACCTGACATTAAAGTTGAACCAGAAGATATCTGGGTAATAATGTACACAAGTGGAACAACAGGAAAGCCAAAGGGAGTTGTAAGAACTCATGAAAGTTTTACAGCTTTCTACTTAATTAACATTGCTGAATTTGGTTTTACAAGAGATGATATTGGTCTACTTGTTATGCCAATGTGTCATATTAATTCAATTTTTTACTCATTTGTGTTTACTTACACTTATGGGGGAGTTTGTATTTACAACAGGAAAAGTTTTGACCCAGAGGAACTTCTAAAAGTTATATCTGAAGAAAGAATTACTTTCACTTCACTTGTGCCAACTCACTACATTATGATACTTTCACTTCCTGAAGAAGTTAGAAATAAATATGATGTAAGCTGTATAAGGAAACTTTTATGTTCTTCTGCTCCTGCAAGAAGAGATACAAAACTTGGAATTATGAAATATTTTAAAAATTCAGAACTTTTTGAAGCTTATGGTTCTACTGAAGCAGGTCTTGTAACTCTTTTAAGACCTGAAGACCAGTTGAAAAAAATTGGTTCTATTGGAAGAGAAGTTATTGGAACAGATAGAATTAAACTGTTAGATGAAAATGGGAATGAAGTTCCTCAAGGAGAAATTGGAGAACTTTATTCAAGAGGTCCAATGCTATTTAAAGAATACTGGAAAAATCCTGAACAAACTAAAGAAGCATTTAAAGGTGAATGGTTCAGCGCAGGTGATATGGCTTACAAAGATGAAGATGGATATTATGTTTTAGTTGATAGGAAGAAAAATATGATTATTACTGGTGGCGAAAATGTTTATCCGTCAGAAGTTGAAAAAGTTGTTGGAGAGCATCCTGCTGTAAAAGATGTTGCTGTAATTGGAGTGCCAGATGAAAAATGGGGTGAAGCTGTTACTGCAATTGTTGTATTGAATGAAGGGTATGAACCAAGTGATGAACTTGCTCAAGAAATAAGACAATTCTGCAGAGGTAAAATTGCTGGATATAAGATACCTAAAAAAGTCCATTTTATTCCAGATGAAGAAATGCCAAGAACAGCTACAGGAAAAATCTTACATAGAAAATTAAGAGAAAGATTTGGTTCCTGGGCTGATTTTAGATAAAATCAAATAAGGAGGAATTTGATGTTCACAAAAGCTTATATTCCATACAAGGGATACTATTCTTCACCATTCTCAAAATGGCAAATGGATTTGCAAAATGAACATTCTATTGTATTTGGAGCTCAAACTGCAAAAAGATGGATTGAAAAAAAGGGGATTAATCCAAAAGAGTTTGATTACCTCTATCTTGGTTTTACAATTCACCAAAAACAGGCATTTTACGGTGCACCTTGGGCAGCTGCTTTAATTGGAGCTGAACACATTCCTGGTTGCAATGTTTCTCAGGCTTGCTCAACTTCAACTACATGTCTATATTATTCAGCAGTTGGGCTTGAAACAGGTCAGATGCAGTATGTTTTTAATTTAATGACTGATAGATGCTCAAATGGGCCTCATATTGTCTGGCCAAATCCATTAGGTCCTGGTGGAGAAGTTATCCATGAAAACTGGCTAATGGATAATTTTAACAATGACCCTTATGCAAAAAATGCAATGATTGAAACAGCAGAAAGAGTGGCAAAAGAAATTGGGGTAACCAAAGAAGACTGTGATGAAGTAACTCTTTTAAGATACAATCAATATCTTGATGCTTTAAAAAATGATAGAGAGTTTCAAAAAAGATACTTTTTCCCAGTTGAAGTTAAAGTAAGCAAAAAAGAAGTGAAAGTTATTGAAGAAGACCAGGGAATAATTCCTTCAACAAAAGAAGGACTTGCCAAACTAAAACCAGTTTTACCTGGAGGTGTGCACTCATTTGGTGCCCAAACCCATCCTGCTGATGGAAATTGCGCAATAATTGTTACAACAAAAGATAAAGCAAAAGATTTAAGTGAAGATAAAAATATCACAATACAGATTATTTCATACGGTTATTCAAGAGTTGAAAAAGGTTGTATGGCAAAAGCTCCTGTTCCAGCTGCTGAAATGGCTTTAAAAAATGCAAATTTGAAAATTGATGATATAAAAGTTATAAAAACTCACAATCCATTTGCTGTAAATGATATTTATTTTTCCAAACATTTTAATGTTCCTCTTGATAAAATGAATAATTACGGTTCATCTCTAATTTATGGACACCCTCAAGGTCCTACAGCTGGAAGATTAATTATTGAAATGATTGAAGAACTTGTGATGAAAGGCGGTGGTTATGGATTATTCACAGGTTGTGCTGCAGGTGATACTGGTGCAAGTTTAATTGTAAAAGTGGAATAAAAAAGTCCCGCTTTTTGCGGGACTTTTTTTATTCTATAAATTTGTTTAATGGGAATTCTACAATTGAATTAACTCCAAGTTCTTTTAGTTTTGGTATTAACTCTCTTACTCTTTCTTTTCTAAAAATCACAAGAATATCAACCCAGTTTTCATCAGTTAATTGTGAAATTGTTGGAGTTTTATCTGGAAAAAGAGCTAAAATTTTTGAAAGATTTGATTTTGGAGCATTCATCATAAGTCCAACTCTTGTTTTTGCATTCAATGCTCCTTCAAGCATAATTAAAAGTCTATTTATTTTATGCCTTTTCCATTCATCTTTATAAGACTCTTTATTTACTATAAACACAGTTGTTGTCTCAAGCACAGTATCTACAATTCTTAATCTATTTGCCCTTAAAGATGAACCTGTTTCTGTAATCTCTACAATTGCATCAGCAAGATGTGGAACCTTTACCTCTGTTGCTCCGTAAGAAAATTCCACTTTTGCATTTACTCCATGTTTTTCAAGGTATTTCTTTGTAATGTTAACAACTTCTGTTGAAATTATTTTCCCTTCAAGGTCATAAACACTCTGGATTGGAGAGTTTTCTGGAACAGCAAGAACCCATCTAATTTTATTAAGAGTTGCTTTTGCATATTCAAATTCCTTTAATTCTATCACATCAGCATCATTTTCAACAACCCAGTCGTGTCCTGTAATTCCAGCATCTAAAACTCCAGATTCAACATACCTTGCCATTTCCTGAGCTCTAATTAACATACATTCAATTTCATCATCATCAATTGAGGGAAAGTATGAACGAGGTGAAACTGTAATTTTGTATCCTGCATTGTAAAAAAGGTCAATTGTTGCTTCTTGTAATGAACCTTTTGGTATACCTAATTTTAACTTCATTTGTTGTCTCCTTTTTTATACACTTTTTCAGGGTCAAAAACTTTCTCTTTTTTAAAAATAAAAGGTTCTCCATTTTCATCAAGCTTTGTAAAAAAACATGAATTGTAACCTGTGTGACAAGCTGCTCCACCAATTTGATTTACTTTTAAAACAACAGCATCTCTATCGCAATCTATTAAAATTTCTTTTACTTCCTGATAATTTCCTGATTCTTCACCTTTTCTCCACAATTTTTTTCTTGAACGACTCCAGTAGCATGCTCTTTTTGTCCTGACAGTTTCTTCAAATGCTTCTTTATTCATAAAAGCTACCATTAAAATTTCACCAGTTTTCCAGTCTTGGGCTATAGCTGTGATTAATCCATTATTTTTTGAAAAATCCATTTCTACCATTTTTAAACTCCATGAGTAAATTTATGTGTGAGAATTATAATAACTTTTTCTAAAATTCAACAATTTTTCGTAAAACTTTTCTGCTATTTTAGATAATGTGCTTTTTTTCTTTCTAATGGTAAAGAAATCTCTCTTTATTGGAGTTAAATCTTTAACTTTTATTTCTTTTAAAATTCCATTTTTTATCTCATTTCGCACAGCAATTTCACTTATAAAACCAATTCCAGCTCCATATTTTATAAGCTCCTTTTGACTGTTTAACGAATCAACAACTATCTTTTTTGGCAATTCATAAATTTTAAGCTTAAACTTTTTTAAAGCTTCATTAACAGTAAAAAGTGTTCCTGAACTCATTTCTCTTAATACAAAATTAAAATTTTTTAATTCGTGGATGTCTACTTCATCAAATTTAAAATCTTCTTTTGCAACAAGAATTATCAAATCTTCAAAAATCTTTTCAAATTCTATTGAATTTTCTTCATACTTTGACCCAACAATCCCTATATCAAAATTTGAATGAATAATTTCTTCAATAATTGAAAATGTATCTTTAATATGGAGATTTATCTCAACTTCTGGATAATTCCTGCTAAAATCTCCAATTATTTCTGGAAGGATATATTCTCCAGGCAATGTGCTTGCGCCAATAGTTATTGTTCCTCTTTTTAACCCTTTAATCTCCTCAATTTTACTTGTAGCATTCATTACCTCTTTTAAAATTTTTTTGGCGCTCTTATAAAAAATTTTACCTTCATAAGTTAACTCAAGATTTTTCCCTTCTCTATTTAAAAGAGTTACCCCAAGATTTTTTTCTAATTTACTTATATGCTGACTTACAGATGGTTGAGTTATGCAGAGATAGTTTGCAGCTTCTGAAAAGCTTTTTAATTCAACAACTTTGCAAAATGTTATGATTTCTTTTAAATCAAAAATATTCATAAAATTTTTTTAACAAAAAAAATTCATTTGTGCAATTGAAAAAAATTGACTTTTTCTTTAATTTAGAATATTTTTAGAAACATGGATGAAGAAAAACTTCTAAAATATTTTATTTCAGCTGAAAATATTGGAAAAATTGAAAATCCAACTGCTGTAGGGATTGGAGGAGACCCTTCCTGTTCTGATTACATTAAGCTTTATCTAAAAATTGAGGATGAAATAATAGTTGATGCAAAAGCAGAAGTTTATGGTTGTCACGTTGCAATTGCTGCAACAAATGCATTTATTTCAATGATTAAAAATAAAAATTATAGAGAAGCAATAAATGTTAAACCTTCTGATGTTTTAAAGGAACTTGGAGGATTACCAGAAGAAAAGGTTCACTGCACAACTCTTGGTCCATCAGCTCTTGAAAATGCTATTCAAGATTATATTTTAGACCTACTTTATAAACAGGCAGAAGATGATAACAATTGATTACAATTTTGTAATAGATGAAATTATAGGAAAAAATGGATTATCTTTAAACGATTTAAATATTTTAAATAAAAAAGCAAAAAATATTCACGATAAAATAAAAAAAGGGAATCTTGGTTTTATTCAATTATTAAATCAAAATTTACAGAAAATTTATGAAAAATTAAAAGAATTTCAAGAAAAATTTAAAAATTTTGTTGTTTTTGGAATTGGAGGTTCTGCTCTTGGAACAAAAGCAATTTATCAAGCATGTGGAAATAATAAAAAAAATTTAAATGTAATTGATAACATTGACCCTGATTATTTTAAAAGCTTTATTGAAAAAATTGACATTTCTAATACTTTATTCATCATTATAAGCAAATCTGGAAAAACTTCAGAAACAATTAGCCAATTTTTAATAATAAAAGATTTACTTGAGAAAAACTTTAAAGAAAAATATAAAGAAAGATTAATTATTATCACTGACCCAGAAAAAGGTGGGTTAAGAAAATTTGCAAGAAATGAAAACATTTTAAGTTTTGAAGTTCCAGAAAATGTTGGAGGAAGATTTTCAGTTTTATCTCCAGTAGGTCTTGTGCCATTGTATTTAGCTGAAATTTCAATAGAAAATTTGATTGAAGGTGCAAAAAATATCTATAAAAATTGTCAATCTGATGATATTTTTTCAAATCCATCATATCTCTCTGGTGCAATTCAATATTTAAGTTATCTAAATGGAAAAAAAATCTCTGTTATAATGCCATACTCATCAAAACTTGAATATTTTGCTGAATGGTTTAGACAATTGTGGGCTGAAAGCCTCGGAAAAAATGAAAAAGTTGGACCAACTCCAGTAAAAGCAATTGGGGTAACTGACCAGCATTCTCAGTTACAATTATTTATGGATGGACCTAATGATAAAATTATTACATTTATTGAGATTGAAAATTTTGAAAACATTGTGAAAATCCCAGAATTAAAAAATTATGAAGATTTTGAATTTTTATATGGAAAATCTTTAAATCAATTATTTAAAACAGAATTTGAATCTGTGAAAATTGCTCTTGCAAAGAAAGGGAAATTGAATTATACAATTAAAATAGATAAGTTAAATGAATTCACAATGGGGGAATTAATTCTATTTTTTGAACTTCAAACAGTATTTACGGGATTTTTATTTAACATTAATCCATTTGACCAACCGGGAGTGGAGGAAGGGAAAAATTTTACTTATGGATTAATGGGAAAAAAAGGTTATGAAAATAAAAAGAAAGAATTTTACAAATTTAAAGAAAAATTAAGTGATAAATTTATCTTAAAGGGTTAAAAAATGAGTGAAGATTTTATGGAATTTTTAGAGGAATTTATTTCAGAAGCAGAAGAACATATTAATACAATTAATTCAAATCTACTTGAGCTTGAAAAGGAATTTAAAGAAACAAGTGAAGTGTCACAAGAAAGGGTAAATGCTATTTTCAGAGCAGCTCATACTATTAAAGGCCTTGCTGGAATGCTTGGTTTTGAAAATATTCAAAAACTTACCCATGCAATGGAAGATTTAATGGGAGAAATAAGGCAAGGCAATATACCCTTAACCACTGAAATTGTTGATACTTTTTTTGAAGCTCTTGATGTTTTAACTCAACAAATAGAAGATATAAAATCAAAAGGTCAAACTGACATTTACCCTGAAGATTTGGTGAATAAATTAAGGAGATTAGCAACTGGAGAAGTGACATCCTCCGAAGATACCAAAATTGAAGAAGAAGCAAACTTAGATTTTTTAGATTTTGAAATTCCAATTGAAGATTTAAAATTAAAAGAGATAGAAGTTCAATTATTAAAAAATGCCATAGAAAATGACAAATTTATATATATGGTTATAAAAGAAGTTTCTGGTGGAATATCTGAGGAAAAATTTTATAAATTGCCTATTTTTTCAGATATTGAAAAAGTTGGTGAATTAATTTTATTTAGACCTGAATATGATGAGATAGCTCAAAGCAAAAAAGATACTATTTTTGTAAAATTCATATTTTCAAGTGAAAAAGATTATGATGAGATAAAAGATAATTTTTTTGATGAAATAAAATTATTAAGAAAATCATCAAAAGCAAAAGAAAGACTTGAACCTCAAAAAGAAATTGTTGAAGAAAAAGAAAAACAAGAAGAGGTAGAAACTATGAGTGAAATTTTTAGATTAGAAGACACAGGATTTGATGAAAGCATAGTTGAAGAATTTTTTGAGGAAGTTGATGAGTTAATTGAAAAGCTTGATATGGATTTACTTGAACTTGAAAAGAATCCTGAAGATATAGAAATTTTAAACTCAATATTTAGAGTTGCTCACACAATTAAAGGTGCTTCTTCAATGTTTGGATTTGAACCAATAGTTAAACTTACGCATGCAATGGAAAATTTATTTGATAATTTAAGGAAAGGCACTTTAAAGATTAATGAAGAAATTATGGATACTTTTTTTGAAGGGGTAGATTTATTAAAAGAGATGCTTGAAAAATTAAGAAGTGAAGGAATAATTGACCAAAATTATATGCCAATCACAGAAAAATTAAATAAGCTTGCAAAAGGAGAAGAAATAGCTGTAAAGGCAGAACCAAAAGAGAAAGGAGAAATTGAAGAAGTAAAAATTGAAAAACTTGATATAGATATTGATGAAAATTTCTATTCTGTTTTAACTGAAGATGAGATAAATAAGCTCAAAGAGGATTTATCAAAAGGGAAAACAATAATTGAACTTACAGTTGAATATCCTGAAGATATTTTAAAAACTACTTTTAAACCATTTGAAGGATTTTTCACAGGTCTTGAAATTGTTGGAGACCATATAAGCACATATCCAGATATTTCAAAAGTTCCTTTACTTGATAAATATGAAATTGATAAGTTTTATATTTCACTTAAAGTTTTAATTTCATCAGATTTAAGCTTTGATGACGCCAAAAAAATGCTTTCTGGGTTTGAAGATACTTTAAAATTAACTTACAAAAAAGTTGAAACCAAAAAACAAGAACCTAAAAAGGAAGCTGAAAAGCCAAAAAAAGAAGAAAAGCCAAAACCTGCAGTTACTCCACAGCCTTCTAAAACAAAACCTGCCACAACTACAACAACCCAGCAAACTTCTCAACAAAAACAAACAAAATCTAAAAAACTTGGTTCTCACACAATTAGAGTTGATATAGAAAGACTTGATAAATTACTAAATCTTGTTGGTGAATTTGTAATTGATAGAACAAGATTTGCGCAAATTTGTCAGGAATTAAAAGAGAAGTATCCTCAAGACCCTCTTGTTAATCAATTAAATGAGACAAATCAAATCTTTGGAAGACACATGAATGAAATTCAAGAAGTTATAATGAGTGTTCGTATGGTTCCTATTGGTAACACCTTTAATAAATATCCAAGAATAGTTAGAGACCTTGCAAAAGAAACAGGAAAAGAGATTAATTTAGAAATATATGGACAGGAAACAGAACTTGATAAAACTTTGGTAGAAGAAATTTCAGACCCACTTGTTCATTTAATAAGAAATGCTGTTGACCATGGGATTGAACCTCCTGATGAAAGAGAAAAAATAGGCAAACCAAGAGTTGGAACAATTAGACTTACAGCTTATCATGAAGGTAATCATATTGTAATTACTATTGAAGATGACGGAAGAGGAATTGACCCTGAAAAAGTTAGAAGAAAAGCTATTGAAAGAGGTTTAATTAGTGAAGATGATGTTTTAACAAAAAAAGAAATCCTAAATTTAATATTTGAACCTGGATTTTCCACAGCTGAAAAGGTTACAAACATTAGTGGTCGTGGAGTTGGAATGGATGTAGTTAAGAAAAATATCACAAAACTTAAAGGTATTGTTGATATTGAATCAGAAGTTGGAAAAGGCACAAAAGTAATTATTAAATTACCATTAACATTGGCTATAATTCAGGTATTAATGGTTCAGGTTGATACAGAAATTTTTGCAATTCCACTTCCATCAATTATTGAAACAATTAGAATTTCAAAAGATGATATTCAGGTGATAGAAGGATATGAAATGATTTCATTGAGAGATTCAGTTTTGCCTATAACAAGGCTAAAAGATATTTTTAGATTAGAGGAAAAGAAAAAGTCTCAATCATTGTCATACAATAATGAACTTGAAGAAGAATTGACAAATAAATTTTATGTTGTAATTGTAGGATTGGCTGAGCAGAAGCTTGGGCTTATTGTTGATAGATTAATAACCCAGCAGGAAGTTGTTATAAAATCTCTTGGTAATTTATTGAAAAAAGTTAAAGGCATAGCAGGAGCAACAATTTTAGGTAATGGTAGAGTATCATTAATTTTAGATATAGGAGAACTAATGGAAGATGCAAAAAATTTAGCAAGGGAGGAAAATAAATGAAAATTGAAAAAAATGTAGATGGAAAAATCTTTATATTCAAATTTTCAGGTAACCTTATTTTATCTGAACTTGAAGAAATAAGAAACGAAGTGAAAAACACAATAGAAAATGAAGGAGCTCAAGAAGTGATATTTGATATGAGTGAGGTTGATTTTATTGATTCAGCTGGAATAGGGTTTATTGTTTCAGTTTACAAAACATTAAAAAGCAAAAATGGGAAATTTGCTCTTGCAGGATTGAAGAAAAAACCAAAAGAAGTTTTCAGTTTAACAAGGCTTGATAAAATAATTAAAATTTTTGATGATATAGAAAGTGCAAAAAAAGGTCTATAATTAAGAGGTGATAATATGAGTGAAGAACTTAATCTTGCAGCATTAACTAAAAAGTATGCTCAGGAAGAAGAAAAGAAGACTGATGAAAATTATCTACAGATGGTTGGATTTAGGCTTGGAAGTGAAGAATTCATGGTTGATATTAATAAAATTAAAGAGATTATTATGAGAACTGATATAACTTATGTTCCACGAATTCCTTCATATTTTGAAGGAGTTATAAATTTAAGGGGAAATATTATCCCAATAATTAATTTAAGAAAAAAATTTGGAATGAAAAGCGAAGGATTTACTAAAGATACAAGAATTTTAATTATGGAAGTAAATGACATGATTGTTGGATTCATTGTTGATAAAATTACAAAGGTTATTTTAATACCAGAAAAAAATATTGAACCAACACCAGTAACATTTGGTGGCATGGCTGCTGAATTTATTAATGGTGTTGGAAGATATGGGAATAAAATTATTGGATGGGTTAATATTGAAAAACTTGTAGAAGATTGCGAAGTAAAGTAAATTAAATGGAAACTGTTTTAGGAATAGATTTTGGCACCACAAATTCAGTAGCCGCAATTTTTATAAATAATAAACCAACTGTAATTAAAAACAGATTTGGAAAATTTTTAACACCATCAGTTGTTTCTTTTACAAAGGAGAATGAAATAATTGTAGGAGAACCAGCTAAAAGACAGTCAATAATTAACAGCGAAAATACCATTCATTCTATAAAAAGATTTATGGGGGAAAAGAAAAAATTTAAGCTTGGTGAAAAGGAATTTTTCCCCCATGAAATAGCAAGTATAATTCTTAAGGAAATAAAAAGTTATTCAGAGGAATATTTAAACAAAGAGATAAAAAAAGCGGTTATAACAGTTCCTGCATATTTTAATGATAAACAGAGATTTGTAACAAAACTTGCAGGAGAACTTGCTGGATTTGAAGTTTTAAGAATTATTAATGAACCAACAGCTGCTGCAATATCATACGGTTTTTCAGAAAACTTTGAAGGAAGAATTCTTGTATGTGATTTTGGTGGAGGAACATTTGATGTTTCAATTTTAGAATGTGGTGATGGAGTTTTTGAGGTAATTTCAACAAGTGGAAATAATTTTCTTGGAGGAGATGATTTTGATTTTAGGATTGTTAATAGATTGAATGAATTCTTTTATGAAAAGAATAAAATTGATTTAAAAAAAGATAGAATGGCTTTTCAAAAACTTAAAGATGAAGCAGAAAAAGCAAAAATTGCACTATCAAGTTCTGATAGCGTATATATAAACATTCCTTTTATTGCAGCAGATGAAAATGGAGTAAAACATCTTGAGTATTATCTCACAATTGATGAATTTAATTCAATAACTTCAGATTTAATTGAAGAAGCAATAAGCTGTATTGAAAATGCTTTAAATAATGCAAATTTATCAAATGAAGAGATTGATGAAATAATATTTGTTGGAGGAAGCACTAAAATCAGAAAATTTAGAGAGAGAGTTAAACAGCTTATTGGAAAAACACCATCAAATAAAGTTGACCCCTCTTTATGTGTTGCAATAGGAGCTGCAATTCAAGGTAATATTATTACTGGAAAAAGCAAAGAGCTTGTGCTTGTAGATGTTATTCCAATATCTTTAGGTGTTGAAGCAAAAGGAGGCAGATTTGTTCCAATAATCAAAAAGAATAGCACAATTCCTTTAAGGGAAAGTAGATTATTTACAACAGTAAATGACAATCAATCTCAAGTTGATATCCACATTTATCAAGGCGAAAATACTGACTGCAAATACAATACATTAATTGGTCATATTCAATTAACTGATATCCCTCCAATGCCAAAAGGAAAACCGAGAATAAAGGTAATTTTTGATATAGATGTTAACGGAATTTTACACATTTCTGCAATAAATACCCATACAAAAAAAGAACAAAAATTAAAAATAGAATACCCATTTATGGAAAATATTTAAAATGGAAAGAAATTTAAATGAATGCTTAAAAATTTTAAATGTTGATAAAAATGCGACAATCCATGATATAAAAAGGGCATACAGAAAACTTGTAAAAAAGTATCATCCAGACATTGCTGGAAATGAAAAATATTATGTGGAAAAATTCAGGGAAATAACAAAAGCTTATAAAACTTTAATTGATGCTATCAATTCTCATGAAGGTGAATTAACTTTTGAAACAACAAAAGAAAATTCATTAAGAGAATTTTTTAGAAAAAAATTTAGAATTAGAAATTATATAGAGCTTTTTAAAGCGAGAAAAAAACCTAAAAAGCAAGAGTATAAAGTAAAAGAAATTTTCCTTAAAAAAGTTTCTGATGAGATTTTAATTTTACCAGAAGAGGAATTAATTTTAAGACTTGAAGGAAGTTCAAATTTTTATGTTATTTTAGAAGCAGTAAAAGCTCTTTATAAAAAAAATTCAGAAACTTCACTTCTTGCAATTATTACAAATTTTTACAAATATCAGGATGATTTAAAAGACTTTGTTGTTTTAATCTTAAAAAGAAAAATTAATGAGGAAAACTTTTACAAAAAATGCGATTATCTTTTAAAAAAAGGAAGTTACAATGTTGTTGTTTCAATTATTGGATTTTTATCAAAACTTGAAAATAAAAATTCAAAAAAAATTTTAAAAGAATTTATAAACAATCACTTAGGATTTTTTGAAAACCTAAAAGTAATTTTTGAAACATTAAAGATAAAACTTTTATCAAGTAAAGAGTTAAAACTTGGAGAAAAACTTATACAAATGGAAAAAATTTCCTCATTTCAACTTCTTCTTGCACTAAGTATAAAGGAGAGATTTAATCAGATAAAAATAGGAAAAATTTTGATAGATACTGGTTTTATAAAATCTGAAGACTTAAAAAAGGCTTTAAGTAAATGAAAATTGGTCTATTTAACATAGATGAATCTGTTGAAATTAATAAACCGTATGAAATTGTTAAAATCCAATCAATTGATAATATTCAATCTTTAAACGGAATTGATATTTTTATCCCAAGAATTTCAAATAGTTCAAATATTGATAAAATTTTCAAAATATTAACTTTTCTTCCTGATATTGTTCTTATCCCTTATGTTGAAAAAAAGGACTTTAATTTAATTCCAAAGATTATGGCAATTGGTGCAAAAACCTTTATTTTTCCACCTTTCAAAGAAAATTTTAAAAGAGTATTAACTTATATTGAAAAGCTTGAAATTAAAAAAGATGAATTAAATACTGAAAATTTTTACGGAATTGTTGGTAAAAGTTTAAAAATGAAAGAAATTTTCACAACAATAAAGAAGGTAGCGCCAACAGATTCTGTTGTTTTAATTACTGGTGAAAGTGGAACAGGAAAAGAACTTGTTGCAAAAGCAATTCATAAATTAAGCAGACGCAATGATAAAATTTTTATTCCAGTAAATTGTGGTGCAATTCCAAAAGATTTGGTTGAAAGCGAACTTTTCGGATACCGAAAAGGAGCATTTACAGGAGCAAATACAAATAAAACTGGAAGATTTGAAGCTGCAAATGGTGGAACAATTTTTCTTGATGAAATAGGAGAACTTCCTCTGGAGTTGCAGGTTAAGATTTTAAGGGTTCTTCAAGAAAATGAAATTCAGCCATTAGGTTCAATAAGCCCTATAAAGGTTAATGTAAGAATTATTACAGCAACAAATAAAAATCTTGAAAAACTTGTTGAAGAGAAAAAATTTAGAGAAGATTTGTATTACAGGTTAAATGTTATTCAAATTCATCTTCCACCATTGAGAGAGAGAAAAGAGGATATTGACCTATTAATTGATTACTTTTTAAAAAAATTTACAGAAAAACATAAAAAATCCGATAAAATTATTGGAATTTCAGAGGAAGCAAAATTTATTATGAAAAATTATTCATGGCCTGGAAATGTTAGAGAACTTGAAAATTGTATTGAAAGACTTGTTGTTTTAAGTGAAGGTCCTTATATTTTACCTTCAGATTTACCATCAAAATTTTTTCAGCTTGAGGATAGTGGTGAAGATACAATCTCAGAAAAAGAATTTATGAACAATCTATTTAAATTAACAGATGAAGGAATTGATTTAAAATCTCTAATAGACAATATTGAAACTTCAATGATTTTACAGGCTCTTGAAAAAGCTGGTGGAGTAAAAGATAAAGCTGCAAAACTTCTTGGGATAAAGAGAACCACTCTAATTGAGAAAATGAAAAGAAAGAAAATGATGTAAAATGAAAAAGATTTTTTTTTTGCAATTTTAATTCTTTTTTCACTTAAATTATTTTCAGCAAATCTAAACTACATTACTGCAATAAAATATAAAGATTTTCCAAATGATAATGAAACTCGTCTTGTTTTTTTCTTTCTTGCTCCACCTCCATACTTTGAGATTAATCAAATAGATTTAGGCACATTAAAAGTAACTTTATACAACACTGACCTTACAAAATATGTTCCAATTGTTAAATTAAAATCTCCATTTATTTCAGAAATTATTCCAAAACAGGTAAAAGGAAATGTAGTTGTAAAATTTATTTTTAAAAGGGAGATAGTTAAATATTCTTATTTAAAATCTGACACTCCAAGCTTGATTTATCTCAAAGTAAAAGTTGGAAGAATTATTAAAAAAGAAAAAAAACCTGAAATTCCTGGTAATAAAACTGTAAAAATTAAACCTGTGCAAAAACCAAAACCAAAACCTAAAAAACCAAAACTAAAACCTAAACCTAAACCCAAACCCAAACCTAAGCCTAAACCTAAAATTCCAAAAGTAGAAATCACAAGAGCAAAAATTTTGTATGAGCAGGGACTTATAAAAATGGGGGAAAATAAGTATGATGATGCAATTTTTATCTTTAATAACCTTCTACAATCAGTTTCAAAAGAAAATCCATACTACATAAAGGCTCAATTTAGAATTGCAGACTGCTATTTTTACAAGATGGATAAAAATAATCCCCATGAAATAAAATCTGTTGCTGATATGTATTTTTCACTATTAACAAAATATCCAAAAAGTAAAGAAGCTCCCTGGGCATTATTTCAGATGGGAAAATGCTATAAAATGTTGGGTTTTTTTATAGAAGCTCTTGGTTCATATAAATACATTGTGAAATATTATCCTAAGTCAATCTATGTGCTTCCATCCCTACTTGAAATTGGAAATATTTATTACAAAATGAAAAAATACAATGAAGCTATAAATTATTATTCTCAAATAATTGAAAAGTTCCCGAATAGATTAGTAACCAGAGAAGCAACATACAAGCTTGGAGATTGTTACTGCTCCATTGGAAATTACAAAAAAGCTTTAAGTATTTATAAAATTGCAATGAAAAAATGGCCAGAACTACTTAATAAGCTACCTGAAACATTATACAATATTGGAAATACCTATTTTAATCTTGGAAAATATAGAACCGCAAGAAGATTTTTCTTAAAAATAAGGTCATTGTATCCAAAAACAGTTTATGTGGATATTGCTTTACTTAAAATAGGAGAAACTTATGTAAAAGAGAAAAACTTTGAAAATGCATTATTTGTCTTCAATAGAGTTATCCAGATAAAAAAGAATGTTGAAAATGAAATTATTGCAAGGTTTAGAATGGCTGAAATAGGTTTAAAATATAAACTTCCAGATAAATTAAAAAGGCAATATGGATATTTAGTTAACCCTGAAAAAGGTTTTTTGTACATTATTAAACATTTTCCAGAAAGTAAAATAACTCCAATTGCTTACTCAAGACTGGTAGATTTTTATTTAAAAAATAGTGAGTATTCAAAAGCGGTAATTTCCCTTGAAGAATTTTTTAAAAGATTTCCTTTTTCAGAAATTAGAGACATTATGAGAAAAAAATTAAAAACCGCTCTAATTGGTTATATTAAAAATCTTTATGATAGCGAAGATTATTTTAAAATCCTTGTTTATTACGAAAAATACAAAAATTTAATTGACAATTTTGATGTGCTTTTAAAAGTTGCAATAAGCATGAAAAAGTTTTTCCTATTAAATGAAAGTCTTAAACTTTTTGCCAAAATTTTAAATAAATCTCCAAAAAAATATAAAGATTTTATTGAATTTCAAATTGCTGAAGATTTTTTCCTGCTTGAAAAGTATAAAAAATTTTTAAATGAACTTAAAAAAATAGAAAAAAATTATCCAAGTTCTCTTTATTTAAATGACTTAAATTATTACAAAGCAGAATATCTAACAAAGATAAAAGATTATTACAACGCCATTACAATTTTTAAAAAATTAAAAGAGGCTGGATATAAACAATCATTAATGAATTACAAAATCGCAAAAGCATATCAGGATATTGGCGAATATGAAAAAGCAAAAAATTATTACAATAAAATTTTAAATCCAGAGCAGAATGAAGAAATTGAACCTTTTATTTTAGCAGATACATATTTTCAAAACGCATACATCAACTTTATTGAAAAAAATTATACCATAGCGATTGAACAATTTAATCATTTTATAAAAAAATTTCCAGATGACAAAAGAGTTAGTGAAACTCTTTATTATATTGCTTATGCGTATTTTAAAATCAATGATTTTAAAAACTCAAAAGAAACAATAAAAAATTTAACTTCAAAATATAAAAATACCTTCTGGTCAAAACTTGGTGAATTCCTCTTGAATAAAATTAACTGGATAGAAACCAATGAAAAAACCTTATCTTTTTTAGACTAAAATTTTTCCATGCTTTTTTATATGCTCTACAAGACCCCCATCTTTTAATATTCTCATCATAACTTCAGGAAGTGGAGGAAATTTAAATTCTATTTTTTTTGTTTCATCAATTAAAACTCCATTTTCAAGGTCAAGGGTTAAAATATCACCTTCATCAATTTTATCAGTATCGCAAATTACAACAGGTAAACCAACATTTATTGCATTTCTAAAAAATATTCTTGCAAATGATTTTGCAATTACAGCACTAACTCCAGCAAGTTTAATAATTGTTGGAGCGTGTTCTCTGCTTGAACCAAGCCCAAAATTTTTACCACCAACAACAAAATCACCCTTTTTCATATTTTTTGCAAAATCTTCCCTTGCATCTTCCAAAACATGACGAGCAAGCTCTGGCAAATTTGACCTTAAATGAAAATATCTTCCTGGAGCTATATGGTCTGTGCTTATATTATCACCAAATTTCCATGCTCTTCCTGTAAGTTTCATTATCCTTCCCCCAAATTTATTAATCCAATTATTGTCTCTCCAGCATAAACTTTCTGACCTTCTGAAACAATAACTTTTACAAATTTTTTTGGAACAACAATTTCAGCTCTTGAGCCAAATTTAATCATTCCAATTTTTTCTCCAATGTTTACGTAATCTCCACTGTTTATATATGAAACAATTCTTCTTGCAATTATTCCTGCTATCTGACTTAATTTATAGGTGAAATTCTCTGTTTGAATTAAATATTCCATTCTCTCATTTTCTTCTGAAGCTTTATCAAGAGAAGCATTGAAAAATTTTCCTTTCTGATATTTTTTCTCAATAATTTTTCCACTAATAGGCGCTCTATTTATATGAACATCAAATAGTCCCATGAAAATGCTAATTTTATAATTATCCTCTATTTCTTCAATTTTTAAAATTCTACCATCAGCAGGAGAAACTATTACATTTTCTAATCTTGGTGGAAATCTTTCAGGGTCTCTAAAAAAGTAAGCTGAAAATAGAAAAAGTATAAAGAAAATGTATGCTAAAAACTTAAAATGTGAAAACATTGCAAGTATAGTTAATATCCCAAAAGTAACTAATACAGAATACCCTTCTTTTGTAATTTTAAACATTTCTTTTAATTTTTCTCCTTATCAACAAGTTTTTCTTTATTCAACCATGGCATCATAGCTCTTAATTTTTCTCCAACTTTCTCAATTAAATGGTCTTCATCTTTTTTAGTTAACGCATTAAATACTGGTCTTCCAGTTAAATTTTCAAGTATCCATTCTTTTGCAAAAGAACCATCCTGAATTTCTGCTAAGATTTTTTTCATTTCTTTTTTAACTGAATCATTTATAACCCTTGGTCCTCTCGTTAAATCTCCATATTGAGCGGTATTTGAAACAGAATATCTCATATTTGAAATTCCACCTTCATAAATTAAATCAACAAT
>CAZQKL010000032.1:0-19646 GCA_964593895.1 uncultured bacterium | reverse complement strand
CAAGAGGGACTTTTATCTTTTAAAAAAGCAATTTTAATATTTAAAACCTTACAGATTTTTAACACCTCTTCAGCACCTTTTATGAAATTTTTTGTAACATCAAAATTTTTTCTATTTAATATTTTTGTTTTATTATTTAAAACATTAAATCCATCACCATTTTGAATTTCTGAAGGTTCTCTTGGAGTTGGCAGACCGCCAAGCTGTTCAGGTCAAACAGGGATTAAATGATAATTACTTTTATAGATATTTAAAAATTCTGTTTTACAATTTTTTCCATCATATCTGCAGTTAATTCCCAATAAGCATGCACTAATAATTATTGATTTTTTGTCCATAATCAATTATTAAAACATAAATTTTTAATAATCAAGAAATTTTATTGACAATTTTAATTTTTAATGGTAATGATTATTAAAATTAATAAGGAGGAAAAAATGAACAAACTAAAAGGCACAAAAACAGAAAAAAATATTTTAACAGCGTTTATAGGTGAGTCTCAAGCGAGAAATAAATATACCTATTTTTCATCAGTTGCCAGAAAAGAAGGTTATATGCAAATCTCAGCAATATTTGAAGAAACAGCAAATCAGGAAAAAGAACATGCAAAAAGATTATTTAAACTTCTTGAAGAAGGAAATCCAGTTGAAATTCAGGCAACCTTTCCAGCAGGAAAAATTGGTAATACTTTGGAAAATTTAATTGAAGCTGCAAATGGTGAAAATTATGAGCATACAAAAATGTATCCAGAATTTGCTAAAATTGCAAGGGAAGAGGGTTTTGAAAGTATTGCAAAAATATTTGAGAATATTGCAGTTGCAGAAGCATTTCATGAAAAAAGGTATAGAGCATTGGCAGAAAATTTAAAAACAGGAAGGGTTTTTAAAAGAGATGAAAAAGTTAGATGGCGTTGTAGAAATTGTGGATACATTCATGAAGGTAATGAAGCACCAGAAGTATGTCCAGCTTGTGCTCATCCTCAAGCTTATTTTGAGCTTGTATGCGAAAATTGGTAGAAGGGGGTGAAAATTGATGAAAGATGCATTTAAAGCGGTTAAAATTAGTGAATCTGTATACTGGGTTGGAGCAATTGATTGGAAAATAAGAGATTTTCATGGCTATTTAACAAGTAGAGGTTCAACATATAATGCTTTTTTAATTTTAGATGAAAAAATTACACTTCTTGATACAGTTAAAGCTCCATTTAAAGATGAATTAATTGCAAGAATTTCATCTGTTATAGACCCTAAAAAAATTGATTACATTGTTTCACACCATTCTGAAATGGACCATTCAGGTTGTTTGCCTGAAATTATTGAACTTACAAAACCTGAAAAGGTTTTTGCTTCAAAAATGGGAGTGAAAACTCTAAAGGAGCATTTTAAACTAAATTGTGAAATTACACAAGTTGATAATGGGGAAAAAATATCTCTTGGGAAAAATAGTCTTATTTTTTACGAAACAAGGTTATTGCACTGGCCTGAAAGTATGATTTCATATATGCCTGAAGAAAAGATTTTATTTTCACAAGATGGATTTGGAATGCATTTAGCAAATTACGAAGTTTTTGCAGATGAAATAGAAGAGAGTATTTTATTTGAAGAAGGTAAAAAGTATTATGCGAATATTTTGTTGCCATATTCAAAATTGGTTTTAAAGTTACTTGAAAATATAAAAAATCTTGGTATTGAAATAAAAATTTTAGCTCCAGACCATGGTCCCATCTGGAGAAAAGATATTGATAAATATATAAATTGGTATGAAAAATGGGCAAAACAGGAGCCAGAGAAAAAAGCTGTTGTTGTTTATGCAACAATGTGGGGTAGCACTGAATTAATGGCAAGGGCAATATGTGAAGGTATATCTTCTAAAGGAGTAGAAGTAAAATTAATGCCTCATGCAGGGTCTCATAGAAGTGATATTATAACTGAAGTTCTCTGTGCTGGAGGGCTTATTGTTGGTGCTCCAACCATAAATAATAATATGTTTCCAAAAGTTGCTGATTATCTTTCATACATAAAAGGTTTAAAACCACAAAATTTGAAAGGATTTGCCTTTGGTTCATACGGTTGGAGTGGTGAAGGAGCTACTCAAATTCAGAATATTTTAAAGGAAATGAAAGTAGAAATAATTCGTGATGAATTAAAAGTTAAATATGTTCCTAATGATGAGGATTTAAAGGTTTGTTATGAATCTGGCAAACTTTTAGCAGAAAAAATTTTAGGTTAAATGGATATATGTAGGTTAAGAGAGGGTCTTGAGTTAATTTATGAAAAATATAATAAACGAAATTTTGTAACTCCAGACCCTCTCCAATTTTTATATAAATTTTATAATTTTGAAGATATAGAGTTAGCTGGATTAATTTCATCAAGTTTTGCTTATGGTAAAGTAGAAAATATCATTAACTTTCTTGAAAAATTATTCAGAATAATTAAATCCCCTTCAGAATTTTTAAGTTTATCTGATAAAAAAATTATAAAAAATCTTTCAGGATTAAAATACAGATTTACAAAGGATTTTGAAATCATAAATTTCTTTCTTTGTCTAAAAAAAGTTTTAAAAGAAAAAACTTCCCTTTACAAATTATTTTTTGAGGAATATAATAAAAGTAAAAATATGATAAATGCTATAAAAATGTTCATTAAATATTTTTACGAAAACTCAAAATCAAAGATAAATTCTCTCCTTCCAGATTATAGAAAAAATAGTGCATTTAAAAGATTTTTTCTATTTTTAAGATGGATGGTAAGAAAAGATGAAGTTGATTTAGGTATATGGGATGGAATCTCTTCAGCAGATTTAATTTATCCAGTTGATACACATATTTATAAATTTGCAAAAGAATTTAATTTTACAAAGAGACAAGTAGTTAATTTAACTACAGCGATTGAGATTACTGAAGGTTTTAAGAAAATAAATCCTGAAGACCCTGTAAAATATGATTTTGTCATAACAAGATTTGGTATAAATCCATTGCTTAAATTTTTAAAAAAGGAGGTTTATCATGGATTATCCACTATGGGTAATACCTGGAATTAGTGGCGCACTTGTTATTGCATTTATTGCAGTTTTTCATGTGTTTATATCGCATTTTGCAGTTGGAATGGGTCTTTATACTGCTTTAGCTGAGAAAAAGGCAATTGAAACTGGAAATCCTGAAGCTATGAAATTTGTAAAAAGGACAAGTGGTCTTATCCTTTATGTTTCAGCAATTATTGGAGCAATAACAGGTGTTGGAATATGGTTTTCAATTGCTCTTGTGCATCCTGCAGGAACTTCTGCATTAATTCACAATTTTGTCTGGGGATGGGCTATTGAGTGGATTTTCTTTGTTCTTGAGATTGTTTCAATTCTAATTTACTATTACACATGGGACAAGGTTTCTGCAAAATTTCATAATACTATCGCATGGCTCTATTTTATTGGTGCATATTTAAGTTTGGTAATTATTAATGGAATTATCACATTTCAGCTTACTCCAGGTAAATGGATAAAAACTCACGCTTTCTGGGATGGATTTTTCAATCCAACATATTTCCCTTCTCTTGTTGGAAGAACTGGAGTTTGTTTAATGCTTGCTGGAATTTTTGCAACATTAATTTTAAGCTTTACAAAGGACAAAGAGGTAAAAGTAAAATTTGGTAGATTTACAGGAGTTTTTGGAATAATTGGGATAATTTTAACCTATATTGGATTTTTCTGGTGGGCAAAAGCAATTCCATCAAATGTTGCTGACCAGTTTTTAGGGGGAAATGATACATTAACAGAATTTTTCAGAAATGCAGCTTATCTTGGGATAATTACTTTCATTATAATGTTCATTTTTACAATAATTATTCCAAGTAGAATGAATATAATTGTTGCAATTGTTTTACTAATTTTAGCCCAAATTGCATTTGGATATTATGAATTTACAAGAGAAAGAACAAGGAAACCTTTTGTTATAAGGGATTATATGTATTCAAATGGTGTGCTTGTAAGTGAGGTTTCAAAACTAAATAAAAAAGGAGTATTATCAAAGGTAAAATGGGCAAATCCATTGAATAAAAAAGATAAATTAAGTATTGGCGAAGCAGTTTATAAAGCAGATTGTATGATATGCCACGATTGGTATCATTTTAATTCTGAGCCTTTATTCAGTTCAATTTCAGATTCTCCAGAAGATAATTTAGATATTTTAGATTCTCTTGATTCAAATCCACTTATGCCTCCATTTATTGGGACAGAAAAAGAGAAGGAAGCACTTGCAACATATCTTGCAAAATTAGCAAAAGAAAGAGAAAAGGAGGGGAACAATGAGTAGTATTTTAAATTATATACCAAAGCCAGATGTAATTCCTCTTCCAAGTCCAGCACCACTTTTTGTTTTTTTCATTGTTTTTACTTTTATTTTGCATCTGCTTTTTATGAATTTAACTTTAGGTGGTAGTATATTAATGATTATTTCAAGATGGAAAAAAGACTATGGGAAAGAAATCTCAAAAGAAATAGCAAAATTTAACACTTTTACTATTTCTTTGACAATTACAACAGGAGTTGCGCCACTTCTTTTTGTTCAAGTTCTATATGGGCAGTTTTTCTATTCCTCATCTGTAATTTTAGGTTGGAAATGGTTGTGTGTCCTTGCTGCTCTTGCTATTGGATATTATTTTTACTATCTGTATAAATTAGCACCTGAAGATAAAGGATTTGGTTGGGGAGTTATCGCTACAATTTTATTTTTGTATATTGCTTTAATGCTTGTTACAAACACTCTATTATCAATGCAACCTGATAAATGGCTATCAATTTATACCCATAAAAGGTTCTGGTTTGATATAGATTCACTTGTTCCAAGATATCTCCATTTCATTCTTGCAGCAGTTGCATTTACAGGTGTTTTTCTAACAGTATATTCAAAATTGAGAAAAGGGTATTCTGAAGGTTTAAGAAAAGCGATGTATGATTTTGGGAAAAATAGTTTTCTTGGCGCAACTTTACTACAGATTGTTGTTGGTCCATGGTTCTTACTATCTAATAAACCAGAAATTTATAATGGATTATTTTCTTCACCTGTTGGTATAACTTTTTTAATTATTGGAATTTTAGCAGGATTTCTTGGAGCATACTGGGTTTTCACAAAAGGTGAAAGTCCGTTAAAATTGAGCATTATAATGGTAATTTCTATGGTTTCAATGGCAATAGTGAGAAGAGTAGTTGAAAATCTTTATTTTTCAAAATATTTTAATTATTCAACCCTAAAGGTTAAACCTCAATGGGATGTTTTTGGAATATTCTGTGTTCTTTTAATAGGTCTTTTAATATTACTTTTCTGGGCATTAAAAAGGAATTATTATGAATTAAATAAACAGGAGGAAGCAAATGGCTAAAGTTTTTATAGCTTATGCATCAAGGACAAATAAAACAAAAAAGATAGCCCAAGTTTTAAAAGAGATTTTTGAAGAGAAAGGTCATGAAGCTGATATGTGCGATTGTAAAGAAGTTGAAAATGCAGGGGTGCTTGAAAATTATGATATCCTTTTGTTTGGAAGTGCAACATACCATGGCGATATGATGCAACCAATGAAAACATTTCTCTTTCTTGCTGAAAAAGCGAATTTAAAGGATAAAATTGGAGGGGCATTTGGTTCATACGGTTGGAGTGGAGAAGCTCCTCAAAGAATTCATGATACAATGGAAGCAATATTTGGGATGAAAATGCCTGCAAAACCTTTAAAAGTTAAGCAGGTTGGTCAAAAACCTGAAAATTTAGCTCCAGCCTTTGTTGATAAGATACTTTCTGCTTTATAAAATTTAGAGCACAGGGAGGTCCCTGTGCTTCTATTTACCTATGCAGAATTGACTAAAAATTGCATCAAGTATATCTTCAGAGGTTATCTCACCAGTAAGTTTTCCCAATTCATTGAGTATTTCTTTAATTTCAAAAGATAGTTCATCAACATAAAGATTATCAAAATTTTTTAAAGCACTTTCAATGATATTTTTTATATTTTCAAAAATTTTTAATTGCCTAAGATTTGTAATTATTAAACTTTCATCGCTTATAAATCTATCCTTTTCAAGAATTTTCTCTATCTCTTTTTCAAGTTTACCAAGATTTATTTTTTCTTTAATAGAGATTGGAATTGCATTTTTTACTTTAAAGTCTTTAATCTTATCAATCTTGTTTGCACAAATAATGACCTTTTTATTTTTTAATTTTTCTTTAATGATTTTTTTTTCAAAATCTTTCAATCCTACTGTAACATCGTAAAGATAAATAACAATATCAGCTTCTTCTATCTTTTCAAAAGCCCTTTTTATTCCTTCTTTTTCAATAATATTTTTAGTTTCCCTAATTCCTGCAGTATCAATTAATTTAACTGGTATATTTTTGAAATAAAATTCTTCCTCAATTGTATCTCTTGTAGTGCCAGGGATATCACTAATAATTGCTCTATTTTTCTTTAAAAAATAATTAAGTAAAGAGGATTTACCTGAATTTGGTGCTCCAGCAATTACAATTTTTACTCCTTCAATAAAATTTTTGATTGAATTGTAGTTTTCAATTATTTTTTTTATTTTTTCTAAATTTTTTTGAAGTCTTATTTTTATACTTTCCAATGAAACTTCTTCAATCTCTTCATCAAAATCAATTAAACTTTCAAGAGTAGCTGAAATATCAATAAATTCCCTTTTTAGTTTTTCAATCTCTTTTTTGGTTTTTCCTGTTAATTGTTTTTCAAATAATTTTAATGAAATTTCATTTTTTGAGTTTATTACATTTACTACTGCTTCTGCTTGAATTAAATCTATCCTTCCATTTAAAAAAGCTCTTTTTGTAAATTCTCCAGGTTCTGCAAGCCTTGCTCCAAGATTAATTAAAATTTCAAGAATTTTTTTTGCTATAAGATATCCACCATGACAGTTTATTTCAACAACATCTTCTCTTGTATAACTCTTTGGGGAAAACATAACAGAAACAAGGACTTCATCAATAATTTCATTGTTAAAAACAATATGACCATAATAAAGTTTATGTGATTCTATATTTTCAGGAAATTTTTTAAAAATTTTTTTTACAATCTCAACAGCTTTATCACCACTTAATCTTACAATAGCTATACCACCGATTCCAACAGGAGTTGATATTGCACAAATTGTATCAGCCATAGTTATTTTTTAACACACAAATAAATTTTCGTCAAAATTGATTTTTTTTATTTATTGTGTTATCAAAGAGCAAATGAAAAAAATTTTTCCAGTTTCATTATTAATTATTTTCCTTATATCTTGTGGTTATAAATTAACCCAAAAGAGACTTTCAAAACCTGTCAAAATTTATGTTTATTATTTTAAAAATAACACAAATGAAACAAGAGTTGAGGATTTTTTAACTCAATATTTAAAGGATGAAATTATACTTCATGAGGATACAATTCTTGTTTCAAATTTAAAAAAAGCAGATTTGTTTTTAAAAGGAAATATAGAAGAATTTAAATATACGGGAGTTTCATATTTAAGTTCTGAAAGAGTTTTAGAATATAGAATTTGGGCAAAAGTAAGGGTAAATTTAATAGATAAATTTGGAAATGTTTTAAAATCTAAAGATTTTCTTGAAAATAAAGAATTTCGCACAGGAATTACTGAGTATAATTTGAAAAATGTTGATATTGGTATTACAGAAAATTTAAGAAAAATTGTGGTGAAAGAAGTAACTAAAAAAATTGCAGAAGATATTTACGATTGGCTTTTTTACAATTTTTAATCATTGACAGAATTAATTTTTAGGAGTATAATTAAAATACAATGGTTCATTTACAAGAATATTTTAAAACAAATTCCCTTGATTCAATAAAATGTGATATTAAAAAGCCTCGTTCATATTTTATTAAAAATGCTATTCGTGGTTTTAAATCGTGGCTTATACCTTATTTAAAAGGAAGATTTAAAAAAGATTTTAGTCCTGTCCTTGCTTATCTTTATACAGATTTAAATTGTAATCTCAATTGTAAATACTGTTATAGTCAAGGTAAAAAAATTCCAGGAATGAGTATGGATGTTGCAAGAAAATGTGTTGATTGGCTTAAATCTATTGGATGTAGAGTTCTTGCTTACATGGGAGGAGAACCTCTTGTTAGGAAAGATTTTATTATTGAACTTACAGAATATGCAGTTCATGAAGGTTTTTTTGTATATTTACCTACAAATGGCTATTTACTTGATGAGGATTTTATAAATGCAATTGGGAAAGCAGGAGTTGCGACAATAAATTTAGCTGTTGATGTTGTAAGACCAAAAGAGGGTTTACCAAAAGCATTAAGTAAAATTGCAGATAAACTTGAATATTTACTTGAGAAAGAACCTGAATATGGTTATATAACCTTTTTTAATATAAATATTACAAGAAACAATATTGAAGATGTAAAAACTTTAACAGAAATTGCAAATAGACTTGGAATTGCAACAGATTATCATATAAATGAACCCCCTCCAATTGATTATGAAAATTTTGATAAAGATGATGGACTCTGGATTACTCCTGAGCAATTTGAGGAAGTTGATAATTTAGTTGATTGGTTAATTGAAAAAAACAAATCTGGATTTACAATGGTCAATTCAATTGAACATTTAAGGTTAATGAAAGATTTTATAAGAGGAAAATTAAAAGGATGGAACTGTAGAGCTGGTGATTTGTCAATGGTTATAAGACTTGATGGAACATTTGCTCCATGCTTTGAATTTTACGGTAGTAGTGAAGATTGGGGTAATGTTTTTGATGGTCCTAAATTTGATAAAAAGAAATTAAATGAAATGAAGAAAGAGTGTTCTAAACATTGTTTAAGTACATGTAATTTCCAAGTTTATCACTATACAAAATCTTTAATTTATTCCTTACAATGGGTAATTAAACACGCCTATTCAGACCTTTTCGGGACATCATAAATGTATTATCTTGGAATTGATATTGGAAGTGTGAGCATAAAGTGTGCAATAGTGGATGAAAATGGCAAATTAGTTTACATTTCTCCTTATGTTCGCCATTATGGATTAATTGAGAAGGAGATTAATAATTTAATTGAAGAAATTTACAATAAATTTCCAAAGGATAGTTTAAAAGGTTGCTATCTAACTGGTTCTTTAGGATTGCCTATCTCTGAAAAAATAGATTTACCTTACGAAATAGACACAATAACTCTTGCAATTGGTGCTTTAAAAGTCTATCCAAAAGTTAGAACAATTATTAATGTAGGTGGTCAACAGGCAATCTTAATTAAAATTGATAATTCAGGAAATGACTGGTTTATAACTGATTTTTCAATAAATGAACCTTGTGCATCAGGAACTGGCTCTTTTATAGAACAGCAGGCAGAAAGATTATCTCAAAGTATTTTTGGAATGAATTTTGAGGATTATCAGAAGCACCATGAAAAGGTTTTAGAAAAATTTATAGAACTTGGATTAAAAAGCACTTCTCCAGCTCCAGTTGCCTGTAGATGTACAGTTTTTACAAAATCAGATATGATACATTTACAAAATAATGGTGAGCCTGTAGAAAATATTATTGCTGGAGTTCATTATGGTAATACAGTAAATTTAATAACAACTCTTATTGGAAATCAAGAGATTGATAAACCTGTAATTTTTTCAGGTGGTCTTGCAGCAAATAAACTTCAGGTAAAAGCTTTCAAAAAGTATATACCAGATTTAGTGGTGCCAGATAATTTTTTGCATTTAACTGCAATTGGTGCTGCTGAATTAGGAAGAGAAAAAGATATCTCAAATAAGATAGATTTATCAAAATTAAATAAAAGGTCAGTAAAGGTTTCATTTCCCACTGCAGAACCTTTGAAACTTGAACTAACAAAATTTGATGATGATAATTCTTTACCTCCTTTTAAAGCAAAAAGTAAAATAAAAACCTTTTTAGGTGTTGATATTGGTTCAACAAGCACAAAATATGCTTTAATAGATGAAAATGGGGAAATAATTCATAAATGTTATAGACCTACAATGGGTAGACCAATTGAGGTTACTCAATCATTATTAAAATTTTTATTTGAAGATACAAAAGGCAATGTTGATATAATTGGAATTGCAACAACTGGTTCTGGAAGAAATGTTATTGGAGATTTTCTTGATGCTGATTTAGTCATTGATGAGATAACAGCTCATGCAAGAGGAGCAATTCATATTAATGAGGATATTGATACTATTTTTGAAATTGGTGGACAAGATTCCAAGTATATAAGATTGAGAAATAAATATCCAGTTGATTTTGAAATGAATAAAGTTTGTTCAGCTGGAACTGGAAGTTTTTTGCATGAGCTTGCTAATAAATTCAAAATAAACATTGTAAAAGAGTTTCAGGAAGTTGCTCTTTCCTCAAAATCTCCAATAAAATTAACAGAAAGATGTACAGTTTTTATGGAATCAGACATTATGGGATATGCTCAAAAAGGCGCAAAAAGAGAAGATTTAATAGCAGGATTAAGTTATGCTATTGTTTATAATTATTTAAATAGAGTTGTTGGAAATAGATTTATTGGAAACAAAATTATGTTTCTTGGTGGACCATCATTAAATAAAGCAATTGTTGCAGCTTTTGAAAGGGTTTTAAAAAAAGAGATTATTGTTCCAAAACATAGGGAAGTAATGGGAGCTTATGGAGCTGCATTGCTTGTAAAGGAGAAGTATGAAAAGGAGAAATTTTCTCAGAAAAATAGAAATTTTAAGGAACTTATTGAAAAAAAAGTAACTTTTAAAGAGGCAATTTGTAGAGCTGATAAAAATTGTACAAATGAATGTAAGCTAAAAATTTATAATTTTGGTGGAAGAAAAAGTATTTGGGGTGGTGATTGTGGAAGATATGAAGTAACAAATTACAAAGGAAAGCCTCAAGAAGATTTTTTCAAATACAGAAATGATATACTATTGGAATTTTTAGAAAAATATAATGTCGCACCAGGTAAGCATTCAAATAACAATAAAAATTTTCCCACAGTTGCTATTCCATTTGGTCTTCATTTTCATGAATGGATAATTTTTTGGGTAACAATTTTATCTGAACTTGGGTTTGGGATATATTTATCACCATTTACAAATAATGAAATTGTTTCTCAGGGAGTAGTTTCAGTTAATGCACCAACTTGTTTTCCAATAAAGGTTTTTCATGGTCATGTGAAACATATTCTTGATAAAGCTGAATTCTATTTTTTACCAAATGTTCTTGATATGCCATCTTTAAATGAAACAGAAAAATCTCAATTTTGCCCCATGGTTTCAGCATCTCAATATGTAACAAGAGTTGCATTTAATATTCCTGATGAAAAAGTAATTAGACCTCATATTCATTTAAGAGAAAGTTTAAAATTTAATGCTTTTAGATTTTTTGAATCATTACCTGAAAAATTAAAAAAGATTGTTAAGTCTGAAAAAAAGGTTTATAATGCCTTTAAAATAGGATTTTCTGAATACTCCCAATTTAAAAAGAAATTAAAAGAGAAAGGAAAAGAAATATTAAGTGAAAATAAAGAAAAGCCAGTATGGATTATTACAGGAAGACCTTATAATCTTTACGATTTAAGATTGAATTTATATCTTGGAAGACATCTTTCTAAAAGAGGAATAATTGCTTTACCGTATGATTTTATTGATTATGAACAGGAAAATTTAGATGATTTTCCAAAAATGTATTGGGGATTTGGGGCAAGAATTTTAAGAACAGCTAAAAAAGTTGTAAAAACAGAAAATCTTTTTCTGCTTCATATAACAAATTTTAGTTGTGGCGTTGATTCATTTTTGGAGCATTTTCTATACTATCTTTTTTATGAAAAACCATTTTTAATTCTTGAATTTGATGAGCATTCAGCAATTGCTGGAATTTTAACAAGGATTGAAGCTTATCAAAATGTTGTGAGGAATTATTATGGTTCACTTTCCATTTAAAAAGATTGGTAAAATAGATTTTACTGGGAAAAAAATTTTAATTCCAACAATGCATCCTTATGCTTCAAGGCTACTTGCTGCTTGCTGTAGAGGTTTTGGTGCAAATGCTGTTGCAATGCCAACTTATACTGATATTACTATTGGAAAACAATTTACTTCAGGGAAAGAATGTTTTCCATGTCAAGTAACAGTTTCTGATATTTTAAATTTTTTAAAATCTGAAAAAGAAAGGCTAAAAGAAAATTTTAATGCTGAAGATTACGTTTATTTTATGCCAGAAGCAGATGGTCCATGTAGATTTGGAATGTATAATAAATTTCAAAGAATTATTTTAAATACTTTTGAAGATTTTAAAAATATTTATATATCGTATCTAACAAGTGAAGATGCATATTCCACCAAGGGAATTTTTCCAGAAGAAAAAAGCACAAAAGTAAAAAAAATAGCTTATTTAACTGTATTGTCTTCAGATGTTCTTGATAGAATTGCATGGAGAGTAAGACCTTATGAGAAGCAGAAAGGATTAACAGATAGATTAATTGAAAGAAAGATAAAAGAATTAGAGGATATTTTTGAAAAAAGGGGAGAAAATTTAGAATTTGAAGAAGTTTATGATGTTCTTGAAAAAACTTCAATTGAAGCAAAAAATTTTATTAATCCAAAGTTACCAAGAAAACCTAAAATTGGAATTATTGGTGAAATATATTTGAGAACACATCCTCCGTCAAATCAATTCATAATTAGAAAAATTGAAGAATATGGAGGAGAAGTTGTTAATGCTTCCATTACAGAATGGATAAATTTTGTAACATATGAAAACATCAGGAAAACTAAACTATTTTTGCAGATTTTAATGAAAGAGAAGCTTTTTAGATTTGTTTTTCCAACATTAAAGAAATTATTGGCATTAAAAATTGAGCAGGAATTTCAATTATTGACAATGAAAAAAGCTTATTCAAGAGTTTTAAAGCATCTTGATGTTCAACCTGACCATTCTGTTGTTGAATTAGAGAAGCATTTGGAAAAAAATAGAATATATTCTTATGAAGTTGGAACAGAAGCAGCTTTAAGCATAGCAGGAGCTTTATGTTATGTAAAAGAAGGTTTTAACGGTATTGTAAATGTATTTCCATTTTCATGTATGCCATCCACAATTACATCTGCAATATTAAAACCAATTTTAAGAAAAAAGAAAATTCCCTACCTTGATGCTCCTTACGATGGAACTATTCAACCAAATAGAGAGATTGCATTAAAAACTTTTATGTTCCAAGCTTACCAGAATCTAAAAAGAAAGTAATTATGTCTTACGAAAAAGTTCCAGAAAAGGAAATTTTCAATAGGATTGAAAAGTTAAAAGATAAATTAAAAAGTTACGATATCCCACATGCAATAATTTATTATCCAATAAATTGCTACTATTTTACTGGAGCAAATCAAGATGGTATCCTTTTAGTATCAATTAATTCTGAACCAATTTTTTTTGTAAAAAGAGATTTTTTAAGGGCTAAAGAAGATTCTTCAATTAAAAATATAGTTCAGATAAATTCAATTAAAGATATAAAGAATTATTGCAAAGAAAAGAGGATAGGAATTGAATTTAATACATTAACGGTCTCTGAGTATTTAAAATTTAAAAATATTTTAAATGCAGAATTTGTAGACATTTCCCCAATAATTAATGAACTTAGAGCAATTAAAAGTGAATATGAGATAAATCTAATGAGAAAAGCAGGAGAAATTGGGAAAAAAGTTTTTGAAGAGAGCGCTAATTTTTTAAAAGAGAATTTAACAGAAATAGAGTTTGCTGGAATAATGGAAATGCTTGCAAGAAAATATGGTCATGAAGGGATATTGAGAACAGGGTCATTTAGATTTGAATCTTATACTTCTCATATAATGAGTGGAAGTAATGGAACTATTTCAACTAAAACTGATACTCCCACTGGAGGATTGGGTTTAAGTCCAGCATTTCCTTGTGGTGCATCGTTTAAAAAAATAAAAAAAGGAGAACCAATTTTAGTTGATTTTGGAATATGTTATATGGGCTATCAAGTTGATGAAACAAGAATGTTTGTAATTGGAGACCCTGAAGTCTGGTTTATAGACGCTTATAGTTGTGTAAGGGAGATAGAAAATGAAATATATAATAAACTTTACCCAGAAATTAATGGTAAAGAGATTTTTGAAATAGCGGTTAAAAAAGCAGAAGAACTTGGATATGGAGAATATTTTTTAGGATATAAAAAAAAGCATAATTTTATTGGACATGGAATTGGGCTTCATACATCTGAAACTCCAATTATTGCAAAAAATTTTGATGTAAAAATTAAAGAAAATATGACAATTGCTTTTGAACCTAAGATGGTTTTAAAAAATAAAGCTGGAATTGGTATAGAAAATACAATCGTTGTTAGAAAAAAGGGCGTAGAAAAATTAACACCAATTCAGGAAGAAATTTTTGTAATTAAGTAAGTTCTCCAATTTTCAATTATTTTTTTATCAATGATTTTTAAACTTTCATCTAAAAACAATTCATAAAATTTTTCATTCTCACTTTTTTCAATCCCTGATAATATAATAAAACCGTTATCTTTAGTAAGTTCAACAATAAACTTTTTATTTTCAATAATTGTTGATAAAAGTAAATTTGCACAAACAACATCAAATTTTTTGGAATTTTTTATTGCACTAAAACTTCCACAGAAATAAATTATCTTTTTGCATCTATTCTTTTCAAAATTTTCCTTTGCTATTTTCACAGCATCAAAATCTATATCAAATGATAACACCTTATTTGCTCCACATTTTTCAGCAACTATAGATAGAATTCCAGTGCCACAACCAGCATCTAAAAAAGATTGAAATTTCAATTTACTAATAAATTCAATGCAACCTCTTGTTGTAGGATGAGCACCTGAACCAAATGCAAATTTTGGGTCTATTTCAATTATTTTCAAATTTATCCAGGAAGGTTTTATTAAAATCTCATCAATAATTATTGGTTTAAAATATTTTTTCCATTCAAAAAGATAAGAGTTATCAATTATTTTAGCCTCAGTTACCTTAAAAGATAATTCAACTAATTTTGAAATTTTTTTAAATTGTAAAAGACTTTCCTGAAAATTTTCTTTTTCTAAGTAAAGAAAATACTCCTTTTTAGAACCCTCAATAATCTCTTCAAGAGAATTTAATCCATTTTCAATGAGAAAATAATTGAGATTTTCAATTTTGAATTCATCTTCTTTATGAAATTCTATTTTAACTTTCACATATTCTTTCAATGATTTTTTTACTTTCATTTTTTAAATTTTCTAATGCTAATTTAATATTCCAGAATTTTCTATCTCCAACAAAGTTGGACACCGCTCTAATTTCAATAAATTCAATATCTAATTTATTGCAAATATATGCAATGCCATATCCTTCCATATTTTCACTTATTGGAGAGAATTTTTTTTTATAAAATTCTATTCTATCTTTATTGGTTGTCACACAATTTACAGTTAAAAAAGCTCCTTTTTTATATGGGAGATTATATTTGCCCATAATTTTTATTTTATTTGAATTAAAGTATTCAACCTTTTCATTAAAACATACACCAAAATCTCCTAAAATTTCTTCATTAGCAATTAAAATTTCGCCAATTTCTGTTTTGTCTCTAAATCCTCCGCAAATTCCTGTAAGTAGAACCTTTTTTATTTTTTTATTTTTTAAAAGAAATTGGGTCACATTCCATATAGAATTAACTAACCCAATTCCGCAAACTAAAAATTTTAAATTATTAAATTTATTTTTTAGGTGAATAAATGATTTAATTTCCATTTCAGTAGCAGATACAATAAGAAGCATTTATTTAAAATAACCTCTTGGAGTTAAAATATATTTAAAATTTAAAATTTTAGAATTAGAATTCCCAATAATTATTGTGCAGTTCATATCAATTCTATCTTCATAGTTTAAAATATTTTCAAGAGAAGTAATGTATATTTCCTGGTTGTCTCTATATGCATTTTTTACAATTCCAACTGGAGTTTCATTTTTTTTAAAACTTTTTATGATTTCAATTGCTTTTCTAAAATTTTCTTTTCTTGTTTTACTTCTTGGATTATAAATTCCAATGACAAAATCTCCTTCACATGCTTTTTTTAATCTTTTTTCTATTATTTCCCAATCTGTAAGTAAATCACTGAGACTTATAACACAGAAATCGTGCATTATAGGCGCACCAAGTAAACTTGAAGAAGCATTTATTGAGGAAACTCCAGGAATTATTTCAACATTAAGTTTATTTATAAGATTTTTTCTTTCTAATAATTCAAGAATAAGTCCAGCCATTCCATAAATTCCAGCATCTCCAGAGCTTACAATTCCAGTTATTTTACCTTTTTTAGCCATTTCAATTGTAAATTCTGCTCTTTCAATTTCTCTTTTCATCCCTGTGGTCATTATTTCACAGTTTTTACTGATTAAATCTCTAATAAAATTTAAATATTTTTTGTAACAAACTACAACTTCTAATTTTTTTAAAACTTCTACTGCTTTAATTGTAAAGTAATCCTTTTTCCCAGGTCCAATTCCAATTATATAAATATTAGTTCGTGAATTGATATTGTCACATTTCCAATCTTTTTCTTTGGAATTAATTTTTTCATCTTCAAGTAACTCTTTAAATCTTTCTGCGCACTTAGAACTGATGCTGGCTCGCATACTCCCTTTACTCCAAATTTTTTTTGTAAATAACTGCTTTTTATTACATTTTCTACTTTATTTAACTCATTAAAAGAGTAAAATCTAACAGGAATTTTAAACTTATTTGCTAATTCAATAATACCTTTTTCATCTTTCTTTATTTCCGCAGTAGAAATAGAATTTATGCTTTCAATACATCTATTTAATTTTTCAAGTTCAGTTAAAATAACATTCTCAATTTCTTTTAAAGTAGTGCCTCTATTACATCCAATTCCAATATAAATGTTTTTTGGGACAAGATGGAGAAATTTTTTATCATTTTTAATTTTTTTTAAATTTGTTACAATAACTTTATTTTCAATTTTTGACCTTAAAACATTTCCAATCTTTTTATAATGGATAAAATTTTTTTCATTAATAATTGCCTGTGGAATATTTGTTGCAATTTTTTCATTATTTAATATTGCCATATTGATTTTTTTAATCATTTCAGTATTTGCAATTTTCCAATTATACTTTTTTGCAATTAAATCTATTGCAATTTTTTCATTCACATCTGTAGAAGTTGTAATTACAGCTTTTGCTCCAATTTTTTCTTCAATTATTTTAACAAGTTCATTAGCTCCACCAATATGACCTGAAAGTAAACTTACAGCAAATTTACCTTTGTCATCTATAACTACAATTCCTGGATCATTTAGTTTTGATTTTATTAATTTAGAAATTTTTCTCACAACTATTCCAACTGCCATTATAGGAATTAAAAAATCAGCTTCATTAAATCCTTTTTCAAAAAATTTGTCTAAATTAAATGGCTTTGAAAATACTTTTGCAGTAGGGAATATAGATTTTAATTTTTCAGCAATAATTTTTCCTTGATTTGTTAAATAATAGATAAAAATTCTTTTATCATCCACAAAAGATGTAATACAGATTTTTTAAAAAAAATCAAATTTTTTATTGATTTTCATGAAAAAACTATTATATATGTTAATTTGCAAATTTTTTCTGGGAGGTGAAACTATGCTTTCAGGTAAGGTAGCAATTGTAACAGGAGCAGGAAGTGGAATTGGAAAAGGAATTGCAAAAAAGTTTTCTGAAAATTCTGCAAAAGTAATAATTGCAGAATTTAACGAAGAAAGTGGATTAAAAGCTCAAGAGGAGATTAAAAATTCATATTTTATAAAGACTGATGTCTCAGATGAGAAAAGCGTAAAAAATATGGTTGAAGAAACAATTAAAAAATTTGGAAGGATTGATATATTGGTGAATAATGCAGGTTTGCAATATATAGCAAAGGTAGAGGATTTTCCTCTTGAAAAATGGAACCAATTGATTGGAGTAATGCTTACAGGAACATTTTTATGCACAAAATACGTTGTGCCATATATGAAAAAAAATAATTGGGGAAGAATAATTAATATATCCTCTGCTCATGGAAAAGTAGCTTCTCCCTGGAAATGTGCTTATGTTTCAGCAAAACATGGAATTATTGGTTTTACAAAAGTTATTGCAAAAGAACTTGCAGAGTTTAATATTACTGCAAATTCAATTTGCCCAGGATATGTTTTAACACCACTTGTGGAAAAACAGATTAGTGATTTAGCAAAACAGTATGGAATTTCTGAAGAAGAGGTCCCTGAGAAGGTTTTATTAAAAGACCAGCCAATAAAATCTCTTGTTACTGTTGAGGAAGTTGCAGAATTGGCTCTATTTCTTGCTTCTGAAAAAGCAAAACATATAACATCTCAAGCTTTAAGTATTGATGGAGGTTGGACCGCTCAATGATGGATTTTATTTATAGAACAAAATATTATAGAGAAAGTCTTGGTGGAAAATCTTTGGATTGGAGTAAAAAGCCTGAAATTTATAAGGAATATTTAAATGTAAAAACAGTAAAATTGCCAAATCCAAAAGAAAAAGAAATTAAATTAACCTTTCATGAAATTATTAGAAAAAGAAAAAGTGTAAGGGAATTTATCCCAAAAAATGTTAAATTAGAGGATTTATCTTTTATTTTATGGGTAACAACAGGTTTTAGGGAAACTCTTTTTGGATACGATTTTAGAACAGTTCCTTCTGCAGGAGCCCTTTATCCAATAGAAACATATATTATTGCTAAAAATATTGAAGGTATTGAAAAAGGAATTTATCATTACAACATAAAAAATCATTTACTTGAATTATTGGAAGAAGGTGATTTTTCAAAAAATGTTGCAATAAGTTCTCTTCATCAATATTTTATCTCAAATGCATCATTTATAATAATTTGGAGTGCAATTTTTTACAGAACATTATGGAAATATGATGAAAGAGGTTTAAGATATATTTTTATAGAAGCAGGACATATTGCACAGAACTTTGCCCTTTCTTGCGTTGCATGTGGTTTGGGTTCATGTCAAATTGGAGCTTTTTTTGATGATGAACTTAATGAACTGCTTGGATTGGATGGGAAAAATGAGAGTGTTATATATTTGAGTTGCGCTGGATATCCTTATTAAGAAATTTTGTTAAAAAATTTAAATAAAGATATTGACAAATTTTTAAAAGTAGTATATTTGGCTTAACCTGTCTGTGCGTGAGAGTTTTTATTTTAGATAAAAGAGGTGAGTAATGCCTACAATAAACCAACTTGTAAGATATGGTAGAGAAAAAGTTAAGAAAAAATCATCATCTCCAGCTTTGCAAGGTTGTCCTCAGAAGAGAGGAGTTTGTACAAGGGTTTATACTACTACTCCAAAAAAACCTAACTCAGCTTTAAGAAAGGTTGCAAGGGTTAGACTAACAAATGGAATAGAAGTAACCGCATATATTCCTGGAATTGGTCATAATTTGCAGGAACACTCTGTTGTTTTAATAAGAGGCGGAAGAGTAAAAGACTTGCCAGGAGTTAGGTATCATATTATTAGAGGTGCTCTTGACTGCGCTGGAGTTGAGGGTAGAAAAACAAGTCGTTCAAAGTATGGAACAAAAAGACCAAAAAAATAGAGGTATAAAATGGCAAGAAGAAAAAGAGCTCAAAA
>CAZQKL010000031.1:0-19649 GCA_964593895.1 uncultured bacterium | reverse complement strand
TCATGTATTTTTTTATCTTTTCCAAAATATTTAACTGGTCTAAATTTTTTATCCATTTTAGGAGGCTTACCATATGCAACTAAATATGCAACTGTGCCAAGAAATCTATCTGGATGAACTGGACATCCTGGCACCCTGATAAATGGTTTATCTATATTATTTTCTTTCATCACTTCATAAACTGATTTTGCTCCTGTAGGATTCATATTTGATGCTGGAATACCTCCCCAGCTTGCACAGGTTCCCATTGCAATTATCCCAGCTGAATTTCTCATACATTTCACAGCTTCATCATAAAAAGTATTATCTCCAAATAAGCAAGCTTTTTTCATTTTTGCTGGGATTGAACCTTCTATTACAAGAAAATATCCACCTTTTTTTATATTCTCTTCAATAATTTCAATTACAAGTTCTCCTTGCGCTGCAGAGATATTTGGATGAAATTGAGTATCAATAATTTTTGTCAAAACATAAACCATTTCAGGAGAATCTCCATATAGCAAACTAACAGAACAACCACTACATGCTTGACCTTGTAAAAAAATAACTCGGACATCACCATTTACTATTTTTTCAAAAGCATGTGCTAAATCTGATGCAATAAATGGACTTGCTCCTATCATTAATGCAAGTTGAGCACACTTTTTTAAAAATTCTCTTCTTGTAAACATTTTTCTCTCCTTTTATTAATGAATTGAACATGCAGTGCATGGGTCATAACTTCTGACTACTCTTCCAACTTCCAGTAAATAAGGAGGATTTTCAATTGGTGTCCCAATTATCGCCTTTTCTACTGGGCTCAAATTTCCTTTACTATCTCGGGGACCAAAATTCCAGGTTGTTGGCATAATCATTTGATAATTTTTTATCTTACCATTTTCTGCAACAATGTAATGAATTAATTCACCTCTTGCTGCAACGCTTAATCCAAGGCCTTCTCCAGTTATAGGCTTTGAAATATCTATATCATTTATCGTTGGTTCATCTGGTTTTATTTTAAAAACAATGCTCTCAACATAATCAATAATTCTTTTCGCTTCATAAGCTCTTGCTAAAATTCTTCCCATAGTTGATATTGCTTTTTTCTTTGGAATACCAAGTTTGTTTAATGCTTTAATAAAATCTTTATCCTCAGCTAAAAACATTCTTGCAAGAGGACCTGTCTCCATTGGATGCCCAGCATATCTTGGGGATTTCATCCATGAATAAGCTCCTATTTTTTCTGGATTAGGTTTTGTAATGGATTTTTTAAAAGGATATCCTTCGTCTGGACCATCATAAAAGCTATGAGCAAGTTCTTCTCTTATATTTGAAAATTCATATGGCTTTATTTCCCAATTTATCATTACCTTTGCTTCAAATAATGGAATTCCTGTTGCATAAAAAGATTTATGAGAAAAAAGATTTGGATAACTAAAACCAATCTCAAAATATTCTTTAAAGTATTCAGCTAATTTCATCGCATCTGGAAGATAGGATGAATAAACAAATTCTTTCATAATACTTACCACATCAGCTACTTTTGATAATCTATCAATACTTACAATCGAAGTTGCACCTCCTGGTAAAGTAGTGTGAACAAATGGGACCTTTGCTCCAAGAACAGCAATACCACTTCCCATTCTTGGAAATGTTCTTAATGCTTTTAAATAATTAGCAACCATTGGAAGACCTATATCAGGTTCTGTGATATATTTACCTTTTGGTTTTTTAGTCAATAGAATTGGGGATTTTTTTACCACCCATTCTTTTACCTCATTTAAAAATTTATCCTTACCATTATATTTTGTAGCAACTGAAAAATCCACCCAGTCAGCAAGACTTAAAGTATAAAAATGCAAAATATGGTCCCAAACTATATGCATTCCAAGAATTACATCTCTTATTAATAATCCATTTTCAGTTGGCCTTATTTTATATAAATCTTCATTTGCCAAAATTGATGCCATTCCATGGACTTCGTGGCAAACTCCACAAACTCTTTGAGTAATTCTTACAGCATCAAAAGGATGTCTATTTTGTAATAATAACTCAAATCCTCTAAACATTTCTCCTGCAACTTTAGCATCAACTACTTTATTATTTTCAACTGTTGTATATACTCCTATATGACCTTCAATTCTTGTCATTGGATTTATTTTTAGTTTCATAATAATTCTCCTATTTGTGAATTTATTAATTTATATAGAAAATTAATTCTTTTGTCAAACTGAATAATTCTAAAAAATAAACTTTAAAATTTCATAAATAATAATTGTTAAAAGAGCTCCAGTTGGAATGGTTATTGCCCAGGAAACAATAATATCTCTAATAACCCTCATGTTTAAAGCTGAAAAGCCTCTTGCCATACCTACACCAAGAACTGCACCTACAAGTGTATGAGTGGTGGAAATAGGAAGGCCTAATTTTGAAGCAAAAACAATAGTAATTGCTGCACTAAATTCCGCTGAAAATCCTCTGGATGGGGTAAGTTCTGTAATTTTTTTCCCAACTGTTTCAATTACTCTCCATCCCCATGTTGCAAGACCAATTACAATACCAAGACCGCCAAGTGCTAAAATCCATAATGGCACAGGTGCTTTATTTATAACAGTTCCAGCTTTTAAAACTGTTACAACACCTGCAAGTGGACCTACAGAATTTGCAACATCATTTGCTCCATGAGCAAAAGCTACAAATGAAGCACTTAAAACCTGAAGATAACCAAAAATTTTTTCAACAATCACATATTCCCTTTTTGTATGAATTATCTGTTTTGCTTCTCTTTCTCCAATTATTTCTTTTAATTTTACAAGGATAACATCAAGCTGTTGGCGAATAAATAAATTTGGAGACAACCTTATTGCATTTTCAATTCGTTTAATTGCTCTATAAATATTAAATACAAATCTTGCACTTTTATCATCCTCTTCTATCTCTTCTTCATCAATCCCTTTTATGTTGTCTATTAATTTTTTTCCAATAACTGATGCTATTAAACCTGAAATAAATGCAACCAAACAAGCTTTTGGGAAGCTCAAATTTAAATGCAAATTTTTTAAACCTTTAAATACCATTGCAAGAGTTAAAACAAAAAAAACTGAAAAAATTAAATATGGAGCAATTTTTTTTGTAGATTTTAATGGATTAGGACTAAAATAAACTTTATACCTTATAATGTTAAAAACAATAAAAGCAATTGCAGCACTTAAAATTGGAGAAATCATCCAGCTAAGTGTAATTGAAATTAATTTAGGCCATTTTATTGCATGAACTCCACCTGCAACAAGTCCAAAACCAACTATCGCTCCAACTATTGAATGGGTAGTGGATACTGGCCAGCCAAAATATGATGCAAGCTGAAGCCAAATTGCTGCAGCAAGTAATGCAGAAAGCATTCCAAGAATAAAAAGATGGGGCATTGAAACAAATGCACTTGGGTCAATTATACCTTTTCTTACTGTTTCTGTAACATTAGCACCAACAAAAAAAGCTCCAGAAAATTCAAGGAAAGAAGCAATTATTATTGCTTGTTTTAAAGTTATTGCCCCAGAACCAACTGATGTTCCCATAGCATTGGCAACATCATTTGCGCCAATGCTCCATGCCATATAAAACCCAAAGATTAATGCTAAAAGGAAGATTATATGCTCTGGGGTTATCATTTCATTCTAAAATCATTCTTATTCTATTGGCAAGCTTTTCACTGTAATTTGATAAATCTGCAAGAGTTTTTAATATATGTATCCAAAGAAAAAATTCTGTAAATTTTAATTTATCCTCTGAATTAAATAAAACTTTTAAAACTTCTGCTTGAAATAAATCTGCTTCATGCTCTTTGTATGCCACATCTTCTATTAATGTCTTCATTAAATCTACTTCTTTCCCTCCAAATGAACTTAATGCAGCCTCATCAAATAATTTTAAAATGTCGCCGGTAATATTTACGCATTCAATGTTTTTTTCAACCATTTTATTAAGATTTTCATTCATTTCAGGTAAAATTTCTATCTCTTTTAAACTCATTAAAACTCCCAAATCTTCACATTTATCAGCAATTCCATCTTGAATAGATAAAATTTCAAAAAAAGTGTTTTTATCTATGCTAAAAAGTTTCTTTTTTATAAATTCATTTCTTATGTTATTTTTAATTGTATCAGCTTCATTCTCAAATTTACTTATTTCATCTTTTACAGAAATTATCTTTTCAAAATCTTTTTTTTCAAGAAAATTGAATAGTTCTTTTACAAGAGAGGCACATTTTAAAACTTTTTCGTAATGGTCACATAAAAGAGATATTGGAGATTTAAAAAATAATTTTGAAATTGTGCTCATGGCATTCATAAAACATAGACTATTTCTTTTGTCAAGAAATTTATAAAAATTTAAATACAATTATGCTTGCAATAATTATAAAATGAATAAGTCCAAATAAAAGTTTATTAAGTTTAATTCTATTTATGGAAAATAGAAAAATTACATATCCTAATGGAAATAAAAAAGCTGGAATGTATGGTGGTAAATACATTAAAAATAATTGAAAATTCCAAAAATACCATGGAGCTTTAATTATTTTTGGAATGTTTGAAGTTTTTGCAAATTCTCCTAAAGGTGCATTAAAAATAAATAGAACAATAAAATTGATAATAGAAAAAAATATCACTATTGAAATTAATTCAACCATTAAAAGTTCTTTTATTTCAATTTTTGGCATTGATTTATTAACTTTTATTCCTCCAGCTTTACGGACATAATAAATATGCAAAGAAAATATTAATAAAAAAAATAATGGCAAAACAACAATGTGATAACAATAAAACTTTGTTAAAATAATATCAGAAATTTGAGTTTCACCAAAAAAAATTTTAACAATCTTTTCACCAATAATTGGAATTTCATTAATTGCATTTAGGACAATTGATGCTCCCCAAAAACTTACTTTATCATAAATAAGCACATAGCCTGTAAAATTAAGAGGAAAAATTAATAGAAATAATATTACCCCAAATTTCCAGTTTTTTACTCTATATTTGTTCTTAAAAATATCTCTTTTATGTAAAACTCTAAACATGTGCAAAAAAGCAAAGGGTATCATTAACTCACCGCAAAATCTATGAATATCTCTTAAATAACTTCCGTATGGAATTATAAAAGTTAATCTTTTAACATCAAAATAAGCATTTTGAGTAGAAGGGGTATAGTAAAACATTAATAAAATTCCTGAAATAGATGTTAAAATAAAAAGGAAGGTTGTAATACCACCAAGGCCAAAAGTATTTGAAAATTTTATTGCTTCTTTAGGAATTTTTTTTGGTCTTAAATGAAAAAAAAATTCAATCAAGATGGAAAAATCTCTTTATAAAAATTGAAATTTTTTATCCTTGAATTTACCTCAACAACAACTCCCCAAACAAAATCCTGCATAAATATTTTTGTTAATATTTCGTCAAATAAAATTGTTAATGATGGAGGAAATTCTTCATCTCCTTTCCAATATAAATATGCTATTTTTACACCTTTTAATGGTTCAAGATAAAAGGAAAAATCTGCATATTCTAAATTTTTCCCATTAAAATAATTTGCAATCTCTTTTAAATCGTCAATTGTTTTTATACTACTTAAAACCAACTCTTCTTTTAAAGAATGAACTCCTCTAAAAAAAAGAGACCAATCTTCTTTAAATTTTGGTGAAATAAAATTTTCCACTCTATTATTTAATAATGTTTCTCTTTTTTTCAAATAATTTAAAATTATTGGATAAAAAGAGTTTGGGATTTTTAAATTAAAATTTTCCGGTAAAATTTCCCGCTTTTCAGGAATAACTTTATATTTTTCTTTTAAAAAACTTATTACTATTTCATCTTTTATATTTTCCCATAATTTTTCACTTATTGGAAAATCTTGATTTAAATAAAAGAAGCTTTTATGCTGCATCAACTTTTTTCTTTTCAGATTTTTGCTCTTTTTTATTTTCTCCTTTTGTATATCCACTTCTATACCATCCATCACCTTTTAATACAAAATTTGTGCAACTAATAAGTCTTTTAACTTTTCCTTTACATGATGGACATTCTTTTAAAGGTTCATCTGTTATTTTTTGAACCGCTTCAAAAGTGTATCCACAATCCTCACATAGATACTCATAGGTTGGCATTTTCAACCTCCTTAATTTTCTTTATAATTTCTTCATTTTTATCATTAATCTCAATTATTTTTTCTTTAGATTTCTCTCCTTTTATAATTTTTATTGAAGATTTTGATATTTTAAAATATTTTGAAAAAAACTTAATTACTTCCTTGTTTGCTTTACCTTCTGTTGCAGGAGAAGAAATTTTAATTTTTAATTTATTGTTGTAAATTCCTAAAATTTCAGTTTTTTTGGCATTAGGTAAAACATGTAAATTAATCAAAATTTTTCCCTCTCTAACAGTATAAAAATTTTTCATTTTTATGGTAATTATTAATTTTAAATTGTCAATAATTAAAAAGGAATATCATCATCTGAAATTGTTGTTTCCTCACTATGTTCATTAAAAACATCTTGAGAGGATAAATCACTTTCAGTTTTTGTATCTAACATAAACATGTTAGTTGCTACTATTTCTGTAGTCCATCTTTTGTTTCCATCCCTATCTTCCCACGAACGGGTTCTTAATCTCCCTTCTACATAAACTTTTCTTCCTTTTGTGTAATATTCTCCAACAATTTCAGCTAATTTTCCAAAAACAACTACTCTATGCCATTCAGTTTGGGTAACTTTTTCTCCATTTTTATTTGTAAAAGTCTCACTTGTTGCAAGATTAAAATTAGCAATAGGTGTTCCATCAGGAGTATATCTTATTTCTGGATTTGCACCAAGTCTTCCGATTAGCATCACTTTATTTAAACCTCTACTCATTTTTCCTCCTCTAATTTTGTAGTCTCAAGATATTCACTTATATCAATTGCCTCAATCTCTTCTTTTTCTTTTTGAAATGATGTGTGCTCAATTTCCGGTTCTTTTTTTTCAGTTTCTTCCTTTTTAATTTCCAATTTAGCTGGAATTAGATAACTATTTTCCTCGCTAATTGAGTAATCAATTATATTTAATTCCTGTTTAATTTTTGTGAAATTTGCCTTACATTTTGGGCAATTCTCATAAAAATCAAAAGTTATATAACCACATCTTGGACATAGCATTATTTTTTTATGTAATATAAATTTTAATTAGTCAAGCTTTTTCAATTTAACGTCTAAAATCGTCACATAAAAATTTTTATTTTTAATTTTATCTAAATCTATTTTTACATAATCTTTCTCTGTGGTAATAATTGGTAGAGAAATTTTATTGATAACAGTATAAAATTTATCATTGTAAAAGAAATGGTCTTGATATTTTAAAAATTTTCTAATTTTAAAACCTTTATCTATTAGCATACTTTTAAAAAAATCTGGATTTCCAATTCCACAAAAAACAGTAACTTCATCAAATTTTAATTTTTTATAATAATTTCCAGAAAAGGGACTATAAAAACTTTTTATAAAAAAATCTGCATACCATAGGTCTTTATTGAAAAATTTTTTTATTTTAAATTTAAATTTTCTCAATTTTTCTTTATCTTTTACCTTTGATAAAATTACAGTATCTGCTCTAAATAAACCATAAAAATTTTCTCTTAAAAATATTTTATCATTAAAAGTCTTCTCAGAAACAACAACAATATCTTTATCTCTAAAAATTTTAAAATGCTGAAAAGCATCATCAAGTAATATAACATCAGGATGAAATTTTTCTATAGCAATTTTACATGCATTTACTCTATCTTTACCAACAATAACAGGAACTTTTGTTCTTTTTGCAAGCAAAAAAGCTTCATCTCCTGAAGTAATTGCATCCTTTAAAATTTTTTCCCCATCTGAAACAATAGCGATTTTTTCTTTAGATTTCCTTTTATATCCCCTTAAAACAATAGCAACTTTAACTCCTTTTTTTTTAACATTTTCAGCAATCTTTATTGTAATTGGAGTTTTGCCTTCTCCTCCAAATGAAATATTTCCAATTGAAATTACAAACGTATTTACTTTATAGATTTTAAATACACCAGAATAGTATAAAAATAATCTCAATTTAGTTAAGAAATTTAACAATTTGTTTGATAGTAAAATCGCAAGTACCTTTATTTTTTTCAAAAATCTTATATGCATTTTCTCCAATCTTTTTTCTCAAATTAGGATTTTCTTTAAGTAATTTAACTTTTTCATAAAATTCATTTCCATCTTTAACAAATATTACTCCTTTTAAATTTTCAAGCTCCATGTATATATCGTAAAAATTAAAAATATTTCTTCCAGAAATTATAGGCTTTTTAAAATAAATAGCCTCCAAAGGATTGTGCCCACCAATTATCGCAATGCTTCCACCAATAAAACAAACATCACTAATTGCATAAGCTTTTATCAAAACTCCATATTTATCAATTAATAAAATTTTTTCATTTTTTAATTTTTTTTCACTCAATAATCTATATGAAATATTCTTTTTTTCAAAAATTTCCTTAATCTCATTTAATCTTTCTAAATGCCTTGGAGCAATAATTATTAGTGAATTTTCTAATTTTTCTACTAAATCTGAAATAATCTCTTCTTCAGGAGCATGAGTTGAACCTGCACATAGTATAAATTTATTTTTATCAATAAAAAATTCCTTTTTAATTTCTTCTTCATTAAATTTTTCAAATTCAACATCAAATTTCATATTTCCTGAAATTAAAATTTTTTCTTTATTTACCCCAATGTTATTTAATCTTTCTGCAGTTTCATTATTCTGACAAATATATAAAGAAGCTAAGTTTAACACATGTGTGAAAAAAAATTTGAATTTATAGTAATGTTCAAAAGATTTTAAAGAAATCCTGCAATTTGCTACAATTAATGGTATTTTCATCTTATTTACACAATAAAATAAATTTGGCCAGAATTCTGTTTCAATAACTACTACTATCTTTGGGTTAAAAATTTTTAAAAATCTATATACAAAAAAAATAAAATCAAATGGCACAAATGTTACATAATCGTATAATTTTGAACGTATTGCCTGTTCTTTACCAGTTACAGTCATTGTGGTAATAATAAAACAATAATCATTTAAATTTTTTCTTAATCTTTTAATTAAAACATTTGCAACATTTACTTCCCCTACACTTGAAGCATGCAACCATACAATTTTTTTGTTTTTAAATTTATTTTTAATTTCCTTTTGATAAAATGAAAATCTCTCTCTTATACCTTTTTTTAAATTTTTATGAAAAAAAATAAAAGGAAAGAATAAAATTATTGCAATAAGTACAATTAAATTGTATATAAAAAACATAATTTTTCTTTTAATTCAATGACATCAATATTTCAAGGAGAAATTTATGCTTTCAAAAATAGCTGCTTTTTTCTCAAATGACCTTGCAATAGATTTAGGAACTGCAAATACATTAGTATACGCAAGAGGCAAAGGTATTATTGTAAATGAACCAAGTGTGGTTGCGGTTATAAATGAAAAAGGAAATAGAAAAGTGCTTGCAGTTGGCCAGGAAGCAAAGGAAATGCTTGGCAAAACTCCAGGAAATATAGAAGCAATAAGACCAATGAGAGATGGAGTTATTGCTGATTTTGATATTACAGAAGCAATGATTAAATATTTCATACAAAAAGCTCATAATAGAAAATCTTTTATAAAACCAAGAATTGTAATTTGTGTGCCTTCTGGAATAACTTCTGTTGAAAAAAGAGCGGTAAAAGAAGCAGCTGAATCTGCTGGAGCAAGAGAAGTTTATTTAATTGAAGAACCAATGGCAGCAGGAATTGGAGCTGGACTTCCCATTACTGAACCTCATGGAAATATGATTGTAGATATTGGAGGAGGGACAACAGAAGTTGCGGTTATATCACTCTCAGGAATTGTTATTGCTAAATCTATAAGAATAGCTGGAGATAAAATGGATAATTCAATTATGCAATATATTAGAAGAAAGTATAATCTTGCTATTGGAGAAAGAACTGCTGAAAAAATTAAAATAGAAATAGGAACAGTGCTTATTGAAGATGATGAAGATATAAAAGAGATGGAAGTTAAAGGAAGAGATTTAATAAATGGCATTCCAATAAATATTACAATTAATTCTAAAGAAATTCTTGAAGCCTTGAAAGAGCCAGTTAGTAGTATTATTGATGGGATAAAACAGGCACTTGAAATAACACCACCAGAACTTGCTGGAGATATTGTTGATAGGGGAATTGTTTTAACTGGAGGTGGCTCTCTATTAAGAAATTTGAATAAATTAATACAAAAAGAAACAGGACTTCCTGTAATTATTGCTGATGACCCATTAACATGTGTAGTTAAAGGCGCAGGAAAAGTTCTTGAAACTCTTGATAAACTAAGAAATGTTTTTATAGACTTAAATTAAATGAATAATAATTCAAAATTTGCAAATATATTTTTAATTCTTAATTTTCTACTTTTTTTATTCTCTTCATACAATCATACAAAAATTAAAATTGGCAATTCTCTATTCTATTTTTTAAAAATTCCTATTTTAAATTGCTTGAATAAAATTGAAACTTTTTACAATAATTACATTTTTTTTTTCAAAGAAAACGAAAAATTAAAAAATAAAATTTTAAATTTGCAAAAGGAAAATGAGTTTTTAAAAACAGAAATTTTCTTATATAAAAATGCTGAAAATCATGAAGAAATTAATAACTTAAATTTAATTGAAGCTAATGTGGTTTCAAAATGTTTTTTTTCTGATGTTAAATGTATCTATATTGATGCAGGAAAGGATAAAAATATTTATGAAGGTATGGGAGTAATTTCAAAAAATGGAACTGTGGGAATTATAATTCAAACTTATACGAATTTTTCTAAGGTTCTTCTTATAAATGATGCAAATTTTTCAATTGATGTTTTTATTAAACCTAATAACATAAAAGCTATTTTATATGGATTAAACAAAAAATTTTGTAAAATTAAATATATTCCTCTTACTGCAAATGTAAAAATAAATGATATTGTTGTAACTTCAGGATTTTCTGAAATTTTTCCAATGGGAATAAAAGTGGGGAAAATTGTAAAAATTAATCAGGAAAATTTGTATAAATCAGCACTTTTAAAACCATCTGTTAATTTTCAAAATCTAAAAACTGTATATGTAATAAGAAAATGATTTTTTTTATTTTTTTAGGCTTTATTTTTTCAATTTTTGAATTCATCTTTAAAGATTTATTAAATTTTGATTTAATTACAATTTTAATAATTGAATATTCTTTGCATGAAAATAATAAAACAAAAGGAATTATTGTTTCTTCAATTATTGGTATTCTTCAAGATTTAATTATTGGAGATATACTTTTTTTTAACTCTTTTTTTAAATCTTTAATTTTTTATCTTACATTTGCATTTAAAGAAAAATTATTTTTACAAAGTTTTGTATTAAAAATAATTTCAGCAATATTTTTTATCTTTTTGCAATATTCAATAAAAATTTTACTCCTAAAAGAAAATTTTAATTTACAATATATGATAATTATTCTTTTTCTAATTCCTTTTTCTTTCTGGTTTATCAGTTTTGTAAAAAAGTTTATAAAATATGAATAGATTTTCATTATTAAAATCCTTTATATTATTTTGTTTTTTAATTTTAGCAATAAAACTTTTTTACCTTCAGATTGTTAAAGGGAATTTTTATCTTAAATTATCCAAACAAAATAGAATTAGAAAAGAGAGAATACCTCCATTAAGAGGATTAATATTTGACAGAAATGGAATTCCTCTTGCAGTAAATAAACCTGCATTTAGTTTATTTTGTGAAAAAAATAAAATCAATAAAAAAGAACTGGAAATTTTACAAAATATTTTAAAAATTAATATAAAAAATCTAAAAGAAAAATTTAAAAAATCAAAAAAAAATGTAAAATTGTATTATAATTTACCTTGGAAAAAACTTGTTAAATTAGAAGCTTTAAATTATTTTTTTCAAAATATCTATATCTCTTACGATACAATGAGGTATTATCCACAGAATTATTATACCGCCCATGTTGTTGGATATGTCCAAGAAGCAGATAAAAATGATTTAAAAAAATATTCACAATTGCAGATAGGAGATATTGTAGGAAAATATGGGATAGAAAAATATTTCAACAAAATTTTAATTGGAACACCTGGCTATAGAATAATTGAAGTTGATGCTAAAGGAAGGGAAAAAAGAGAAATAAAAAGGGTTTCTCCAAAAAGGGGGAATGATATTTTTTTAACAATTGATTTAAATCTGCAAAAAAAAGCTTATTCATTAATGGAAGGAAAAGCAGGTGCAATAGTATGTATGGACCCTAATAGTGGAAAAATATTATGTATGGTTTCAACTCCTTCATTTAATCCAAACTATTTTTCTGAGGGGATATCAATTAAACAATGGGAAAATTTGGTAAAAAATAAATTGCATCCATTAACAAATAAAGCAATATCATGTGCATACCCTCCAGGTTCAACTTTTAAAGTTATTACAGCAATAAGTGCTTTAATAAATAAAGTAATTGATGAAAATACAACAATTTTTTGTCCTGGATATCTCATGTTTAAAGGGATAAAATATAGATGTTGGAAAAAATATGGACATGGTAAAGTAAATGTTATAAAAGCAATTAAAGAATCTTGTGATACTTTTTTTTATGAAGTTGGTTTAAAACTTGGAATTGACAAAATATACGATACCGCTATAAAATTTGGATTAAATTTTAAAACTGAAATAGATTTACCTGGTGAAGCAAAGGGACTTATTCCTAATTCTGAATGGAAAATAAAAAAATTTGGGGAACCTTGGTATCTTGGAGAAACACCACCTTGTGCAATTGGACAAGGTTATGATCTTGTTACTCCTTTGCAAATGGCAAGAGTTTATTCTGTAATTGCGAACGGTGGAACTTTATATAAACCTTTAATTGTTGATAAAATAGTTTCCTCAAATGGTGAAATAGTAAAAAAATTCAACAAAGTGGTTATTTCTAAAATAAAAATTCCAAAAAAAATATTAAAAATAATTAAAATAGCTTTAAAAAAAGTTGTCAATGAACCTCATGGAACAGCATATTCACAAAGAATTAAAGGATTTCAATTTTCTGGTAAAACAGGAACCGCTCAAGTTAAGAAACTTGGAGAAAAAAGAATTAAAGATATATCTAAAATCCCTTATGAACAAAGAGACCATGCATGGTTTATAGCTTATGCTCCCAGTGATAATCCTAAAATAGTTATTTCTGTTTTAGTTGAACATGGTGGCCATGGTTCAAGTGTAGCTGCACCAATTGCTAAAAAATTAATTGAATTTTATTTTGGATTGAAGGATGAAAATAGATAGAAAAATTTTTGAAAATATTGCTTGGGATTTAATAATATTAACACTTCTTTTAACAATAATTGGTTTAATTGAAATTTACAGTGCAACATATACTTTTAACTCTTTATATTTTTTTAAAAAACAGCTAATTTGGTGGATAATTAGTTTTATGGGAATGATTTTTTTTATAAGTTTTGATTATAGATTGTTTAAAGACCATGCATATTTAATACATTTTTTTACAATTTTTCTGTTAATTATTGTGTTAATTTTTGGGAAAAAAACAATGGGAGCTAAAAGGTGGATTGATTTAGGTTTCTTTTCTTTTCAACCTTCAGAATTATTAAAATTAAGCACAATCTTAATAATTGCAAAATATTTTTCAGAAGATAATGAAGATAAAAAGTATAGTATAAAAGAAATTTTTCCTTTAATAATTTTAATCCTATTTCCTGTTTTTCTTGTAATTATTCAACCAGACCTCGGAACTGGATTGTTAATCTTATTAGTTTCATCAACTCTATTACTTTTTATTGGCATAGAAAAAAAATCTCTTTTAAAAATAGTAATTTTAATAGCATTTTTTATCCCTTTTTCATGGCATCTCTTAAAAGATTATCAAAAACAAAGAATTCTAACTTTTATTTTCCCAGAGAGGGACCCTCTTGGAGCAGGGTACCATGTAATTCAATCAAAAATTGCTATAGGTTCAGGGAAAATTTTAGGTAAAGGGTTATTAAAAGGAACTCAAAATAAATTAGCTTTTTTGCCTGAACATCATACAGATTTTATTTTTTCAGTATTAGGTGAAGAATTTGGATTTATAGGTAGTGTAATTTTATTAATAATTTTTTTACTTTTTCTATTTTCTTGCATAAAAGTTGCAAAAAATTCAAAAGATTATTTTGGAAAAATATTAACTTCTGGAATTATGTTACTATTTTTCTGGCAAATTTTTATAAATATTGGAATGGTAATAGGTATTCTTCCTGTAGTTGGAATTCCTTTACCTTTTATAAGCTATGGAGGAACTTCTTTATTTATATCTTACTCACTAGTTGGAATAGTTTTAAATGTTAGTATGAGGAGATTTATGTTTTAATGGAAAGTAAAAAATTTATTGCAGATTTACATATACATTCAAGGTTTTCAAGAGCAACATCCAAAGATATGAATTTATTTAATATTGCTAAAATGTGTGAAATAAAAGGTATTGACCTTGTTGTAACTGGCGATATTACTCACCCCCAATGGTTAAATGAAATAAAAGAAAATTTAGTGGAGGATTCAAATGGATTATATACATTGAAAAAAAATAGAAAAGTAAAATTTATTCTTGGTGGAGAAATAAGTTGTATATATAAAAAAGATGAAAAAGTTAGAAAAATTCATAATATGGTTTATTTCCCTGATATTGAAAGTGCAGAAAAATTTTCAAAAAAACTTGAAAAAATAGGTAATATAACCTCTGATGGAAGACCAATAATTGGATTGGATGCCAAAAAATTATTAGAATTATCACTTGAAATAAATGAAAAAGTAATTTTTATACCCGCTCATATATGGACACCTTGGTTTTCTTTATTTGGGAAAATGAGTGGATTTGATTCAATTTATGAGTGCTTTGAAGAACTAACAGGATACATTTTTGCTGTTGAAACAGGATTAAGTTCAGACCCACCAATGAACTGGAAATTATCACAACTTGATAGATTTACTTTAGTTTCAAATTCAGATGCACACTCTCCTTCAAAAATTGGGAGAGAAGCAAATATTTTTGAATGTGACCTAAATTATTATTCAATATATGAAGTTTTAAAGGATAAAAAAAAGATTACAACAATTGAATTCTTTCCAGAGGAAGGAAAATATCATTACGATGGTCATAGAAAATGTAATGTGGTATTAAATCCTGAAGAAGCTATAAAATTAAATAATTTATGTCCTGTGTGCGGAAATCCAATTACAATAGGAGTTCTTCATAGGGTAATTGAAATAGCTGATAGAAAAGAGGTGATACCACAACAATCTTATATAAGTTTAATTCCATTAGAAGAAATAATTGCCCAAGCTCTAGGGATTAATCCTTCTTCAAAAAAAGTAAAAAATATTTATGATAAATTAATAAAATCTCTTGGAAATGAACTAAAAATATTACAAGAAATCCCATTAGAAGATATAAAAAAGATAGGAGGAGAAATTTTAGCTTATGGTATTAAAAAAATGAGAAAAGGAGAAGTTGAAGTTATACCTGGATATGATGGAGTATATGGTAAAATAATTGTTATTAATGAAGAAGAAAGAAATTTTTTACAGCAAAAAAGTGGAATTTTTGTTGAAAAATTAAATATAAAAAAACCAAGAAAATATAAGAAAGAAATTAAAATAATTAAAAGAGAAATTATAGAATCTATAGAAAATCAAAAAGTTACTATTAGAAATGAAAATCAATTAGAGGCGATAACCTCTTTAGATAAGTATATAATAGTAATTGCAGGACCTGGAACTGGAAAAACCTATACATTAAAAGAAAGAATAAATTTTTTATTAAAAAATAATGAAAAACCTGAAAATATATTTGTAATTACCTTTACAAATAAAGCTTGTGATGAACTTTATGAAAGAATTCCTGAAAAAAATGTAAATATTCACACTTTTCACACACTTTCTAAAATAATTATTGAAAAATTTTTAAGAAGAAAAATAAAAATTTTAGATGGAAAAACTCAAATTGAGATAATTTCAAATTTAATAAATTCAAAAAAGAAATCTGATTTAGATTTATTTTTGAAAAATTTATACTTACATAGAATTGGAAAAAATATAAAAGATTTTAAAGAAGAGATTATACAATATCTTGAATATTTAGAAAAAAAAGAAATTTTTGATTTTGATAGACTAATTTTAAAAGCATGTAAAATAGTGGAAGAAGAAAATTTAAATTTCACAATTTCTCACCTATTAATTGATGAATTTCAAGATATAAATGAAATTGAATATAATTTTATACTTCATATATTAAAAACAAATGCCACTCTATTTGCAATAGGTGATCCTTTTCAGTCAATTTATGGATTTAGAGGAGGCTCAAACATCTATTTTGATAAAATAATTAATGACCTTGGGAAAGTAAAAAAAATAGATTTAAAACTTAATTATAGAAGTTGTAAAAAAATATTAGAGTTATCACACAAGATTATAAAAAAAAGAGATTTATTCCCAGTTAGAGATTGTGATGGAGAAATAAACTTAATTAACTTTGAAGATGATGAAATTGAAGCTAAATTTATCGCAAAAAAAATAAAAGAATTTGTGGGAGGATTTGATTTTCACACATCAAAAAATTCAAAAGAAATTATAAGTTTTAAAGATATTGCAATCTTATACAGAATAAGTGCCTTAAACAAAAAAATAAAATTAGCATTAAAAGAAAATGGTATACCTTTTCAAGAAAGTAAAGATATACCTTTAGAAGAAACAGAAAATATGAATTTTAACGTTGAAAAAGTAAATCTATTATCATTTCATGCATCTAAAGGCCTTGAATTCAAAGTTGTATTTATAATTGGTGTTGAAGAAAAAATTATTCCTTTTAATATTGGGAAATATAAAACCGATGAAGAAGAAGAAAAAAGATTATTATATGTTGCTTTAACAAGAGCAAAAGATAAATTAATTATAACATCAGCAAGAAGATTTGTGTTTGGAGAAATAGTGGATAATAAAAAATCAAAATTTTTAAATAATTTAATTTTTAAAAGTATAAAAAGAAAAAAGATAAAAACAATTTTCTCTTGACATTTTAAAATTTTAAATATAAATACAACCGCTCAAAAAACTTTAAGGAGGAAAGGGTGCCAAATATTAAATCTGCAGCAAAAAGGGTAAGGCAAAGCGAAAAAAGAAGATTAAGAAATAAAGCAATAAAAACAAGAACAAAAACAGAGATAAAAAAGTTTTTAAAAGCTCTTGAAGAAAAAGATATTCAAAAAGCAGAAGAATTGTTAAGAAATGCAATCAAATACATCTATAAAGCAAAGTCAAAAGGAGTATTACATTGGAGAAATGCTGCAAGAAAGGTTTCAAGGTTAAGTTTAAAATTAAATAAATTAAAAGCAGAAGCTCAAAATAATTAATGCAAAATGCGATTAAAATTGAAAATCTTACTATAAAAATCAACAAAAAAGTAATTTTAGAATCATTAACCTTTTCTATCCCTAAAAATAAAATATTTGCAATAATTGGACCTAATGGAGGAGGTAAAACTACCTTATTAAGAACAATTGTAGGTTTACATCGTCCATATTTTGGTAAAATATTAATTTTTGAAAAATATACTCCTGAAAATTATCCTAAGGGTTTAATAGGTTACCTACCTCAAAAAAATCTTTACAATATAAATTTCCCAGCCAAGGTTTATGATGTGGTTTTAATGGCTTTTTTCCCTAAAAAAAATTTTTTTTCATTTATAACAAAGGAAGATAAGAAAAAGATAGATTTAGCACTTGAAAAGTTAAATATTTCCAAATATAAAAATGACTATTTCCAGGATTTATCAGCTGGATTAAAACAGAGAGTTTTAATTGCAAGAGCAATTGTTAATAATCCAAAGATTTTAATATTTGATGAACCAGCAACATCTCTTGATATTATTTCCCAAAATGATTTTTATGACATTTTAAAAGATTTAGGTGATTCAAATATTACTGTAATTGTTGTTACTCATGAAATTGGAATTTTATCAAATTATGTTGATTTTGTAATTGGTCTTAATAGAAAAGTTCATTTTTATGGTTCACCTGAAAATACTATTACAAAAAAAAACCTTGAAAAAATTTTTGGAAAAGAATTTTCATTAATAATTCACGATAAACATTGTGAAACCTGTAAATATGGAAATATTTCACTATAAATTTTTACTAAATCCATTTATTGTTGGAATATTAATATCAATTATTGCTGGATTATTATCTTTTTTCATTATTTTAAGGAAACTATCATTTCTTGTTGTAGGAATTTCACATTCTGCATTAGCTGGTATTGCATTAGGATTTATATTTAACATAAATCCATATATAACAACTTTTCTTTTCTGTTTAATTACAGGTTTTTTTATTGGTAAAATTACAAAAATGGGAAATATTGAATACGATACAAGCATTGGAATTTTCTTCTCATTCACAATGGCTATAGCTATTTTTTTAATTTATCTTGGAAAAATAAAAATAAATTTAATAAGTTTTTTATTTGGTTCAATTATGGGAATTTCAAATTTTAATCTTTACTTTACTATTGCGATATTTATACTATTTTTAATTGTTTACTTTTTAATATTTAAAAGCTTAATTTTCATAACTTTTGATGAAGATGTTGCAAAAGTGTCCGGTATAAATGTTGAATTAATTGATTCATTCTTTCTTTTAATGGTATCATCAATAATTGTTATTTCACTTAAATTAATTGGAATTGTTTTAACAAGTGCATTTTTGATTTTACCAGCTTCCTTCAGTTTTAATATTTCAAAAAGCTATAGGTCAATAATTTTATTAAGCATAATATTTGCAATTATTAGCTTTATCATCGGCTTTTATCTTTCATTTTTTTACGATATTCCCACAGGTGCAACAATTGTTTTTATTTCAACAATAATGTATTTTTTCAGTCTTCTAATAAAAGCTTTAAGTTAAATAAAACCTGTAAATACTCTTTGTTAGCAAATTTATAATTTACCATTTTGATAACACTTTTCTTTTTAAAATTATTTTCTTTAAAAAAAAACAGCAAATAATTTCCCGAGATATTTTCTTTTTTTAAAAATTTCAAAAAAGAATTAAAAGATTTAAATGCTCTTGCTGTAATACATTGATAATTCTTTTTATAAGTTTTTGTAATTATAAAATTGGTTAGATTAAGCTCAAATTTTAAAAAATTTAAAAAACTTAATTTTTTTTTATTAATTTCTGAACAAAACACATTTGTTTCAGGAAATATAATTGAATAGGTTACTGAAGGATTTCCAAATCCTGTCCCTATATCTAAAATTTCTTTGAATGGGGGTAAGGCATTAAAAATAATTAATGGTTCAATTAAAGCATGAAAAAAAAATTCATTTTCATTATATGAGGTTAAATTTATCTTTTTGTTCCATTTAAAAACAAGGAATTTAAAATAAAGTAATTTTTCAAAATTTTTTTCAAATCTTTCTAATATCTCTTTATTTGTTATATATTTTTCTAAAATTTTCAATTCTTTTTAAAATTTTTTCTTTTCCAATTAAAACTATTGTAGCTTGAAGGTCTGGACCAG
>CAZQKL010000030.1:0-19658 GCA_964593895.1 uncultured bacterium | reverse complement strand
TGCCAGCATCATTAATGTAATACTCTTTCAAAACATTAAATCCTGAAAAGTTAAGAACTCTTGCAAGTACATCTCCAATGCAAGCTCCTCTTCCATGACCTATATGAAGAGGTCCTGTTGGATTTGCACTTACAAATTCAAGTAAAACCTTTTTTCCATTTCCAATATTAAATTTGTAATAATCTTCTTCTTTTTCAAAAATTTCCTTTAAAACTTCAATCCATGCATTATCATTGAAATAAAAGTTTATAAATCCAGGTCCTGCAATTTCCAATTTTTCTAAATATTTCAACTTATTACTTATTTTTTTTATGAATTCTTCAGCAATTTCCTTTGGATTCTTCTTTAACTTTTTTGAAATAACCATTGCAACATTTGTTGAGTAATCACCAAATTTCTTTTCCTTCGGAATATCTATGCTGAAATTTTCATTTTCAAGTGAGTATTCATCCCTTAAGATATCATTTATTATTTTTCTCAGTCTCAGTCTCATCTTTTTCCTCTTTAATGGTTAAATCTTTTACAAAATCTGGACAGTGAACATTTCCCTCAATCTTAAACTTTTTCTGACAATTTTCTCTCCATGCACAAATAACACACAATTTTCTTTCATCAACTGACATTTTTCTTCCTTTTTGTTTTAAATTCTATATTACAAATTTTTAAGTATTCTTTTTCAATTCTGTCTTTCAAAAAAGGAAACAATCTTCTAATCTCATAAAGGTCATCAAGATTAATATTCCATAAAACCAATCCTTCACCTTTACCAGAAGGCTCACTTACCAGAGAACCATCAGGATTGCAACAAAAACTTCCACCATAAAATTCAAGTTTACCTTCATTTCCAATTCTATTTATTCTTGCAATAAAAACTGTATTCATTAATGCATTTGCACAGATTACACTTAACCATCTTGGTTGAGATGAAAATGCACTTGCAGTAGGCGCAATAATTATTTCTGCACCATTTAATGTCAATATCCTTGAAACTTCAGGGAAAAAAACATCCCATCCAAGCATAATTCCAATTTTACCATATTCTGTATCAAAAACAGGGAAACCTAAATTTCCATGTTTAAAATAATACTTTTCTTCCCAATAAGGGATTAAAGGCAAATGCACTTTTCTGTAAATTCCTGCAATTTCCCCATCAGAATTAATTAAAATACATGAATTAAAATAAAGCTTCAATTTTGTATCTTTTTCAAAAAAAGGAATAATTAATACTACTCTATTTTCTCTGGCAATTTCTGAAAATTCATAGAAAATTTTATCATTTTTTGTAAGGGCAAATTTGAAATTTTTATCATCAATTTCAGCAGGAAACCATTTTGTTAAACTTAATTCAGGAAAAGCAATAATTTTTGCATTTTCTTTAACTGCAATTTTGATAAAATTTTTCATTTTTTCAAAATTCTTATCTATATCTTCTGAGATTATATACTGAATTCCTGCTAATTTCATCTCTTAATCTCTCCTTTTTACAAAAATCATACACCAATCTTCACAATAATCTTTATCTAAAATTTCAAAATTATCAGGTAAATTTTTAATAATTCTATTTGCCATGCTTTTTATAAATCCTGAAAAAAAATAATATTTTGAACACCAAAATTTTTTAAATTTAAATAATTTTTCAAGGAGATTATAATACAAATTGGCAAAAACCACATCATAATTTATTGGAAAGAGATTAAAAATATCACAAAATTTTACCCTGATATTTTTTTCAAGATTATTTATTTTAACATTTTTTAAAGTTACTTCATAAGCAAGATTATTGTTATCCACTGCAATAACATTTTTTATTCCCAATTTTCCAGCAAAAATTGATAATATCCCTGTTCCGCAACCTAAATCAATGCATGAACTTAAATTACGATTATTTTTATAAAATTTATAAAAACATTTAAGAATCATTCTTGTTGTTGGATGAAATCCTGAACCAAAAGCGACAGAAGGGTCAATTATTATTGCTTTATCTTTATTTTCAATTTTTTCTTTCTCCCATTCTGGAACAATTTCCCAATCTTCTATTTTAAATTTTTTTATGAATTTTCCAGATTCCCAATCAGAGTAGGGAATAACTGTATAATAAAGAATTTTAAATTTAAATTTCTCTGCCAATCCTTTCATTAAATTATCTTTATTTTTGTGGAAAAAAATTAAAGATGTACCTGAATCTTTCCAAATTCCTATTAAATCTCTATCGTTTATTTTTAATTCATTTGAATTTATTGAATAAATATGAAGATTTTCATAAAATTTATACGGTGGCTTTAACAATTATTCCACCCTTTTATATTCAAGCCTGTATTTGTAATATTTTATTAAATCAGCATCTACATCTTGAAAAGTTTTATTGATTTTTATCTTTTGAAAAGGAGAAAGTTTTTTAAATTTCAAAACTTCTTGCCTAATTTTGTTTCTTTTATCACCTAAAAATTGAACAATTAAATTAATATCTTTAAATTCAACAGGACAATTATTTTCAATACTTCCATGCAATTTAACATTAAATTTACCAGTTTCAGGATTTAAAATTGGTTCAGCTTTGAAATTTCTCACCAATAAGACACACTCATCTGTATCTGTTTGATTATCATTTTTCGTTGTATTATCATTTATATGAACAAATTTTATAGATTTTATATTTTTTGATGGATAAATAATGTATCCACCAAACTTGTAAACTTTAATAAAGCCATTTTCTTTTGAAATTGCATTAGCTTTTATGGTTGTTCCACCTTTTAATTTTATAATGTAATAACCTTTGGCATAAAGCGATGCTGTAAAAATTAAAATTATTAATAATATTTTTTTCATAGATTATTTTCAATCCTGTATAAAACTGTTGGAGCTTTTACAACATTTAAATTATCAATAATTTTTAAAGCTTCTTTAACGTTTTTCTCTTTTGCTTCATGAGTAATCATAACAATAGGCACACTTCCTCTATTTTCAAGGTCTCTACCTTTTTGTATTACAGCTTCAATGCTTATATTGTAATTTCCAAGCACTCCTGAAATTTTTGAAAGCACCCCAGGTTTATCAACAGCGTTAAATCTCATATAATATTTTGTTGTAATTTCACTAATTGGTAAAAGTTCAATATTCTCAAAATTTCTTGAAAATACACTATAAAATGGTCTTCTTGCTCTACAATTATTTTTTATATTTATCCCTGCTTCAATTATATCACTTACAACAACTGAGGCAGTTGGAAATCTACCTGCACCTTTGCCAAAATAAAATTGTTTATCTGCATATTCTCCAACCAAGTAAAGAGCATTATTCTCATATTTAACACTTGCAAGGAGAGAATCTTTGTTAATTAAAGTTGGATGCACCCTACCCTCAAGCAAATTATCTTTAAACTTTGCAATTGCAAGAAGTTTTATTATGTATCCAAGTTCATCTGCAAATTTTATATCTTCTGTAGAAATATTGGATATCCCCTCTGTGTAAATTTTGTTATAATCCACAATAGTATTAAAAGCTATGCTCATTAAAATTGAAAGCTTGTGACCTGCATCTAAACCTTCAATATCAAGGGTAGGGTCAGCTTCTGCATATCCTCTTTCTTGAGCTTCCTTTAACACAGTTTTAAAATCTCTATTTTCTTCTGTCATCTTAGTTAGAATAAAGTTTGATGTCCCATTTAAAATCCCATAAATTAAAGAAATGTTATTTGAGGAAAGACTTTCTTTTAAAATTTTTATAATCGGGATACTTCCAGCAACACTTGCTTCAAAAAATATATCAGCATTGTTCTCTTCAGCTAACTTTATAACTTCATCTCCAAAACCTGCTAATATTGCCTTATTTGCAGTAACTACACTTTTTCCCTTCTTTAATGATTCACACACTATTTCTTTTGCAATTTCATCACCACCAATTAATTCTACAACTATCTTTACACTGTCATCATTGATAATTTTATTAAAATCAGAAATAAAATTTACATTTTGAAACTCTCTTTTATGCTTTTCAATATTTCTTACAAGAACATACTTAACATTGAATTTTATTCCGCTTTTCTTTTCAATAACCTTTCCATTTTCTTCTAAAATTCTATAAACACCTTTTCCAACTGTTCCAAACCCACATAAAGCAATATTAAGCTCCATCATTTCTTTAAATTTTCCTCAATTAATTTCTGAATTAAATTTAATTTTGCTCCAACAACTTTTTTACCATTTATAAAAACAGTTGGAGTTGCTCTAACTCCAAGCTCATTTCCTTGAGTCATATTCTTCTCAATTTTTTTCATTATCTCTTTATTGTCAATATATTTTACAAAATCATCCCACTTTTCAGATGGTATTAAATTTTTCACCTTTTCAAGAATTTGTTTTTTTAGTTCTTCCTCCTTTTCTCCTCTTTTGTAATTAAGCTTTTCAATAAATTCTGCAAGATTAACATTTACATGCTTTCCTGCCTCATAAATACGTGAAAACAATTTTGCATACCTGTGAAAAGGCAATGGGTAATGTTTGAAGTAAAGCACCACATCTTTGTTATTCTTATACTTTTCAAGAAGAAACAGAAGTGTTCTTTTGCAGAAAGGACATTCAAAATCTCCAAATAGCACAACCTTTACCTTTGCATTAGGAGAACCAAAAACAATTTCATCATTTGAAACTGGAACTTTGTAAACAAGATATTCGCTTTGAAAATTTTCTATTAAATTCATAGGCCTCCCCGCTATTTCAAAATCTCTGATAATATAATTTCCATCTGTAAAAAATGATAATGTTTGACTTCTTTTCCCTTTCCAAATTTTAATTGTAACAAACCTATATCCCGGTAATTTAATATTTTTATCAGGAATAGGTTTGTCAAGTAGAACTTTAACATTAATACCTCTGTTTTTAAAGAAATTCTGAAATTTCTCCAACACCTGTTTAGCTTGAGGAGATAAATTTTCAGCAAATACAGTTACAGAAAATAAAAAAATAAAAATCAACGTAAAAAACAAAAATCTTTTTTTCATCTTAAATTCCTCCTTTTTTATTTTAATCTTTCTCTTCTAAATGCATTTAAAATTAGACCTATGAAAGTAAATACAATTTCTTTTCCATGTAAATTTAAAGACTTTTCTGTTACCGCAATATCTTTCTCTTTTCCAATTTTGAATTTAATAAATAAATCATCAAGAATTTTATAAAGAAAAATCACTACTCCATCTTTCTCTTTTTTGTAAAAAACATTTGGGAATCTATTTAAAACTTTTGGTTCTATGAACGAAAGATTTTTATAAAAATTTTTTATATTTTGCTGATACTTTCCTTTTATAAAATTATTTAATGAAACAAATTTTTTAGGAATTTCTGAGAGATTGGTAGATAGTTCCCCTTCTGCAATCTTTGATAAAATCAGAATATACATAAATGTAAATGCATACACATCCTCAGTGGGGACAACTATACTATTTCTGCTGTAAACAACAGAAAAATTGTGTCTATTTTCATCTCTTTCGCATAAAAAATAGATTTCAAGCTCAGGAATAGGATTAAAGAATAATCCCCATGAGAGAGTCTCAAACAACTTCTCTTTTAATTTAACTCCATTCATGTATAGAGCAATATCCTCAATCTGGGAATCATTAATTTTAATCAAAGAGTTATAATAATCTTCCCTTAGTAGCTTTTTTATCTTTCCGTAAGGAGTGTATCCACTTGGGAAAGATTTTAGTGTTATAAATGGAAATGCTCCAATCATTTTTCCAACACTGCTTTAGCAATCTTTAATGGATAAATTGTTTCTTTTACAGAAAAATTTATAATTTTTAAATTAACTTTAAAAGCTATATTTAAAAATTCTTCTTCTGTCAAGCTTCCTCCAATGTTTAAATTCCAACTATCTGGAATTTTTTTATAAAAATTCCTCTCATCAATATTTTCACCACACCAAAATATATCACAAATAATTATCTTACCATTATTTTTTAACAATGTCTTTATTTTTTTTAAAACTAAAAATTTTTTAATAATCTGATTAAAACTGCCATTAAAAATTACCAAATCAAAAAAATTTTTGCACTTAAATTCCATAGTTTCAATGTTGCCATTTATTTTATGTAAACAGGAAGATTTTTCTATAAATTTTAGCTCATCTAAATTTATATCAATTCCAACTGCAATCTCTATTCCATTGCTTAAAGCATAAATAATATCTATGCCAGCGCCACAACCTATATCAAGTAGTTTTTTATTTTTTAAATCAATATCTTTAAAAGGGAATAAAACAGGATAAAATTTTTTTATTTGAGTAGGATTAAATTTTTTTATAAAGCTTTCAGGGTAATCTAAATCAATAAAATCTTGATAAGAATATATGTTTTTAATGAACTGTGATTCCATTATTTGTGAGAATTTTTTTTAACTCAATTGCATTTTGAGGTGCATATCCATAATAATCATTGTCAAAATATACATAAGTTGTCCTATTCCATTTTAAAATTCTATTTGCCCACTGGATTAATTCTTCTAATGTATATTTTGAAGCATACAACTTTTTTGAGCCATGTAGTCTTACATAAGTAAAATCTGCAGTAACTTCAAAAATTAATGAAGGGAACCTCCCAGCAGTATCAGAAATACATAAAGCTATGTTGTAGTTTTTTAGAATATCAAAAAAATCTTCTGTATGAAACGATTTATTTCTAACTTCAATTGCAAATTTTAAATTTTCCTTTGAAATTATTTCCAGAAAATCGGTAATTAAACTATTATCAAATTTTAAACCTGGTGGAAATTGAAATAAAATTACTCCCAATTTATCTTCAAGAATTTTTGCTTTTTCAATAAATTTTTTAAAATCACTTTCAATATCCTTTAATCTTTTTATATGAGTAAGTATTTTTGGAGCTTTTAATGAAAATTTAAATCCTGAAGGTGATTTTCTTTTCCAGTTTTTAAATGTGCTTTCTTTAAAATCTCTGTAAAAGGTTGCATTTATCTCAACAGTTTTAAAAACAGATGAATAAAATTCAAACCATTTATACTTAGACAATTCTTCTGGATAAAATACCTTTTTCCAATGATTATAACTCCAGCCTGAAGTGCCTATATAAACTTCCATTTAAAAAATCTTATCTTCACATGGAGTTAACTTTTCACAGCCAGAACCTGTTACAACGACAGTATTTTCAAGACCAATTACTCCAATTTCAGGAAAAAATAATTTAGGTTCTATTGCAATTGTCATACCTTCAATAATTTGCTGATTAAATTTTGGAGCTAAAAAAGGTGGTTCATCTATTTCAACTCCAATTCCATGCCCAAAAAAATTTACTTTATCATCTTTAAATCCCATAAAATTCTCTAAAACATTTAGTTTTTTAGCTATTTCAATCCCTTTAAAATAACACTCTTCCCAAGAAACTCCTGGCTTTATAAAATCAAAAATTTCATAAAAAATTTCTTTAACAATTTTAAATTTATCTTCAACCTTTTTATCTATTCTATCCACTGCAAATGGTCTTGTCTGGTCACAATGATATCCATTGTAACATCCTACTAAATCTACACTTAAAATTTCACCAGATTTTACTTTTCTCAAGGAACTTCCTTGGGGAAAGGAAGGATAAATTCCAGTTCCACATGTAGGTGCATTAGTATATCCAAAATTAAGTCCATTTTCTCCACTTAATATATGACCAAAATACATCTCCTGATTGAAACCTCGCATTCTCATAAAACCTTGATGAAAATTTTTAATTCCTGTTTCTATTGCATAACAGAAAATATCATATTCAGTTTTTCCAGGCTCAATATAATCAATAAGCTCCATGAAAACTTTTTTAATTATCATCCCTGCTTTTCTAATAAAATTAATTTCAATATCTGATTTTACCATCCTCACATCTTTAATAAAATTAGATGCATCAATTATTTTTGAATTTTTCTTATTAAAAAAATTTTCAAAAAATCTTACATTATTGTAAGGCAGAACATCCATTTCAAGGCCAATTACACTTTTATCTTCAATATAATCAAGAAGTTGTGAAGTTGACTTTAACTGTTCACATTTTAAAGGAGTGAATTTTTTAAAAAAATCTACATTTCTACGCATAAAAAAAATTGGCTCTTTATCTAAAGAGATAAGGATAAATCCTTGATTTATAACTCCTCCAAAATAAAATATATCTGCATTTTGCATAATTAAAACATGACTAATTCCCTGTTTTTTCATTCTTTCTTTTAAATTTGCAATTCTTCTGTCTATCTCACTCTTTGGGATAATAAGCTTATCAATATACATCTATTCCTTCTCCTTTTCAATTTTTTGTTCAATTCTTTTAGAATATTCAAGAATTTCCTTTTTCAATTTCTGTAAATTTTCTATTCTTTTATCAATATTCTCAACATGAATTTTTAATAATTCCAATAATCTTTCAAGAGCTTTTTTATTAGATTTATTTATTGAATAAATTTTTTCAAGCTCTGCCATCTCCTTTAAAGATAAGCCAAGGAGTTTTAATCTTTTTATAAATTTCAATCTTCTAATATCCTCATCTGTATAAACTCTTCTTCCATTTTCAATTCTTTTTACTGAGTTTAATAAGCCTATCTCCTCATAATACCTTATTGTCCTTGGGGTTAGATTAACAATTTTTGCAATTTCTCCAATTTTATATCTTTTCATTTTAGCCATTTCAAAATTCCTAAATTTTTGTAACTGATACAATAATTGAATAAATTTTGTCAATTTAAAATATTGACACACTAATATTTAAATGTTATTTGTAGGCAATGCCACAGATACTTTTATTATCCACCTCTGAAGTTTATGGAAAAATTTTTGATTTAGCCCTTGAAAAATATGATATTGATAAAAAAATTGCAAAAGATGAAGATGAATTTGAAAAAGAATGTAAAAATTCTAATCTAATTATTATTGATGAAGAATTTAATGGGGATTTAGAAAAATATGTTAAATTCTGTTCTGATAAAGGCATTCCAGTGATATTCTTGAAAGATGTTTTTTCTGAAAAATCTTATAAATTTGAAAATCAAGAAAACATAAAAATTTTAGAAAAACCTTTTGAAGAAAAAGATTTAATTGACACAATAAAGAATATTATAGAACTTCCTGAAAAGGAGAAAAAAATGGCTGAAGAAAAAGAAAAAACCACAAAACAGGAAGAGGAAGTTTTAGAACTAACTGATATTGTTGAGGAAGGAGAGAAAAAGGAAGAAATTTCAGATATATTTTCAACAGAAAAAAAGTCAGAGGAAAAGCTTATAGATGATTTTTTTGAAGAAGAAGAAGATAAAGAAGAGAAAACAGGAGAAATGGTAGAAGAAGAAAAAAAAGAAGAAGAGGAAATATTAAAAACAGAAGATTTAGAAGCATTAATGGAAAAAGAAGAAAAAGAGGAGAAAGAAGAGCTTAAAATTCCCGTAGATGAGGAGACAAAAGAAATTGCTCAGCAGATAGAAAATGGCAAAATGGAAGAAATATCTGAAGAAAAACCTATTGAAGAGAAAGAAGTTAAAGAAGAAATAATTGAGAAGCCAAAGCAGATATTAGAACATAAAGACAAAATAGATTTTACAAAAATTGAAGATAAACTTTTACAGGCAACTGACAAGATTTTAGAAGCAATTCAGGAAGCAACAGTTGAAATAGCTAAGGCTATTGCAAAAGAAACACCAAAAATTATAGAAGAAGTGGCGAGAGAAATAATTCCTGCTGTTGCAAAAAAGATTATAAATGAAGAGATTTCAAAAAAAGAATAGTTAAAATTCTTTATCCCTTTCCTATCTATTTTCCAATTATACTGGAGGGAGAATAAATGGAGGACTTTTTGAAAAAAAATTATGATTTTAATGAAATTGAAGAAAAATGGTATAAATATTGGGAAGAAAAAAATTATTTCCATGCAGATGTAAATTCAGAAAAGCCACCATTTTCAATGGTAATTCCTCCACCTAATGTAACAGGTTCACTTCACATGGGTCATGCATTAAATAATACTCTGCAGGATATTCTTGCAAGATACAAGAGAATGAAAGGATACAATGTTCTTTGGATGCCTGGCACAGACCATGCAGGAATTGCAACTCAAAATGTGGTTGAAAGATATCTTGCAAAAAAAGGGATATCACGCCATCAAATTGGAAGGGAAAAGTTTATTGAAGAAGTATGGAAATGGAAGGAAAAATATGGAAATACAATTATAAAACAGCTAAAGAGACTTGGAGCAACCTGCGATTGGAAAAGAACAAGATTTACAATGGATGAAGGTCTTTCAAAAGCGGTAAGAGAAGTATTTGTTAGATTATATGAAGATGGTTTAATCTACAGAGGAGATTATATTATAAACTGGTGTCCAAGATGCCATACTGCACTATCCGACCTTGAAGTAGAAATGAAAGAACAAAAAGGTAATCTTTGGTATATAAAATATCCAGTTAAAGGCCAGAAAAATAAATTTTTAATTGTTGCTACCACAAGACCAGAAACAATGCTTGGAGATACTGCTGTTGCAGTTAATCCAGAAGATAAAAGATACAGAGATTTAATTGGAAAAACAGTAATCTTACCTTTAATGAACAGAGAAATTCCAATTATTGCAGATAGTTATGTTGATATGGAATTTGGAACAGGAGTTGTTAAAATTACACCAGCTCACGACTTTAATGATTTTCTTATTGGTCAAAAACATAAATTGCAATTTATAAATGTTATGACAGAAGATGCAAAGATGAATGATAATGCTGGAATTTATGCAGGTCTTGATAGGTATGAATGTAGAAAAAGAGTTGTTGAAGATTTAAAAAAATTAGGCTTTCTTGAAAAAATTGAAGATTATAATCTCGTTGCAGGTCATTGTTATAGATGTGATACAATTGTTGAACCGTTAATTTCAAAGCAATGGTTTGTAAAAGTTAAACCTCTCAGTGAAAAAGCAATAGAAGCAGTAAAAAAAGGAAAAACAAGAATTATTCCAAAACAGTGGGAAAATAACTATTTTGGATGGATGGAAAATATTAGAGACTGGTGTATCTCCCGTCAAATATGGTGGGGTCATAGAATTCCTGTATGGTATTGTAATGATTGTAAAAAAGAATCAGTTTCAAAAGATGACATTAATAAATGTTTACATTGTGGAAGTGAAAACATTTATCAAGATAATGATGTTCTTGATACATGGTTTAGCTCAGCTCTCTGGCCATTCTCCACAATGGGTTGGCCTGAAAAAACAAAAGAACTTGAAATTTTTTATCCAACAAGTGTTCTTGTAACAGGATTTGATATTTTATTTTTCTGGGTTGCAAGAATGATGATGATGGGTTTAAAATTTATGGGCGATGTTCCATTTAGAGATGTGTATATTCACGCACTTGTAAGAGATGAACATGGACAAAAGATGTCCAAATCTAAAGGTAATGTTATTGACCCTCTTGAAATAATTGAAAAACATGGCGCAGATGCATTGAGATTAACATTAAGCGCTTTTGCAGCTCAGGGAAGGGATATAAGGTTATCTGAACAGAGAATAATTGGATATAAAGCATTTATTAACAAAGTTTGGAATGCCTGCAAATTTGTATTGATGAATACAAATGGTTATAAATTTACAGAAAATATCCCAGATAATTTAACAAAGATAGATAAATGGATTTTAACTTCATTAAAAAATTGTGTTGAAAATTATGAAAAATCTCTTGAAGAATACAAATTTAATGAAGCGGTTCACTATATTTATCAATTCACATGGCATGAATTCTGTGATTGGTTTATTGAGTTATCAAAGGTAAATTTAAAAGATGAAAAAATGAAAAATCCAACAAAATGGACATTAATATTTACATTTAAAGCTATTTTACAGATGCTACATCCTTTTATTCCTTTTGTAACTGAAGAACTATGGCATAAATTTGATGTAAAAGAAGATTTAATAGTAAGTAAATTCATTGATAAAAATAAAATTCCATCATTTGAAAAGGAATTTAATGAAATTGAAGCTTTGAAAAAAATAATTAGTGGAATTAGAAACATTAGAGGAGAGTTAAATATTTCACCCTCAAAGAAAATTAAAGGATATTATATTACAAAAGAAAATTTTATTGAGGATGATGTAGAATATATTTTAGCAACAGCTAATTTAAGTTCATTTACAAAAAAAGATGAAAAAACAGAAGGGAAATTAATTAGAGATTATGTGGAAAAAACAGAAATTTTTCTTGATATTGAGGGAATTATTGACATTGAAGAGGAGAAAAAGAGATTAGAAAAGGAGATGAATAAAGTTAAAAAGGAACTTGATAGAATTGAGAGAAAACTTCAAAATGAAGATTTTCTTGCAAAAGCTCCTCAGCATGTGGTTGAAAAAGAAAAGAAAAAAAGAGATGAATTTATTGAAAAATTAAAAAAATTAGAAGCAAGTTACTCATTTTTTAAGAATTTTTGATATATTTGTTACAATTTCAATGTTAGGTAAATTTTTTAGAAAAACTTTACCGTAACTTTTTGTAAGAATTCTTTTATCAAAAAGAGCTAAAATTCCTTTATGTTTTTTACTTCTTATTAATCTACCAAATCCCTGTTTCAAAAACATTATTGCTTCTGGGAGTTGGTATTCTATAAATGGATTTTTACCTTCATCTTTTAAAATTTCAATTCTTGTATATTTAACAGGGTCAGTTGGTGGTGAAAATGGTAATTTATCAATTGCAACAAGTTTTAAATTTTCAGGTTCTATATCTATACCTTCCCAAAAAGAGTAACTTCCAAGTAAGATTGAATTTTCCACATTTTTAAAATTTTGCAAAAGGTCAAAATTTGAACTTTCACCTTGAATAAAGATTGAATAATTTAAATTCTTTTTTAGAATTTCTCCAGCTAAAAACATATTTTTAAAGCTTGTAAATAAAAGTAGAGCATTCCCCTTTGTGTAATTTATCAAATCTATAAGATAATTACACATTTCATAAACAAAATTTTCTGAAAATGGGTCTGAAATTTTATCTGGAATGAAAAGAACAGCTGATTTTTTGAAATCAAATAATGATGGGAAAATTCTTTCACATTCAACATGTTTTAATCCAAGTCTTGTTTTTATGAAATCAAAACTCTCATTAATACTCAAAGTTGCACTGGTAAATAATACACCATTAAGAGAATAAAAAAAATTTTCAAGAAAATCACTTAAATCTTGAGGAGTTAAATATATTGTTACATTTTTTGTCCCAAATTCTACCCATTTTATAAAATTTAAATCTTTTTCAAAAAATATTTTGTCTAAATTCATTATAATTTCATCAATTTTGAAAATAAGGCTTTCTTCAATAATCGTTTCTTTTGCTATTTGAAAATTTTCAATTATTTTTCCTGCAATAACCTGAAGTTTATTAAAGTCGTATTCATATAAATTTACCCTTCCCTCACCTTTTAAAATTGAAAAAAGTTCATTTGCAAGATTTTTTAAATTTTTAGCTATATCCTTTTCAAATTCTTCAATTTCTGAAATTAAAAAATAGATTTTATACTTTGAAATTGACTGACCAAAATGTGTTAAAGAGATATCTTCAATTGAATGAGCTTCATCGCAGATTAGATATTTATATTCTGGTAAGACTTTTCCAAATCCCTGTGATTTTACTTTTAAGTCTGAAAAAAGTAGATGATGATTTACAACCAAAATATCTGATTTTTCCGCTTTAATTCTTAATTTATTTATAAAACAGCTTTTAAAATATTCACATTTTACACCAAAACAGGTATCAGAATTTGAAACAATTAAATTTATAATATGACTTTTAGTTGACAATTCATTAAGTTCATTTATATCACCTGTTTCTGAAAAATAAGCCCAATTTTTAATAATTTCAACTGTTTCATCCTGAAAAATGTTTTTTTGAAAAAGTTTATTTAATTTTCTTAAACAAATGTAATTATTTCTACCTTTAATTATTAAAGCATTGGGCTTTATTGAAAATTCTTCCTTTAACAATTTTAGGTCTTTATAAAAAATCTGTTCCTGTAAGTTTTTAGTTTTTGTTGAAATAACAACCCTTTTGTCAAAAAAAATTGCAGGAATTAAATATGCGAAAGTTTTTCCAGTTCCAGTTCCAGCTTCAATTAAGTAAATTCCCCCTTCATCTAACATTTTTGCAGTTAATTTTGCCATTTCATGCTGGGTTTCTCTATATTCAAAATTTTTTAATCTGGAAAGAAAACCATCTGGAGAAAAAAAGGAAGCTACAATTTCATATAAATCCATAATTTGATTTTTAACAAAAATTATTGACTTTTTCAAATTCATAGAATATCTCAACACCCATGATTAAAATTGCTCCATCTATTCTTTCAGCTGATTTTTCAAATTTAAAGGATGAAATTAAAAAAATTGAGAATTCTGCTGACCTTATCCATATTGATGTTATGGATGGGGTATTTGTTCCAAATATAACAATTGGTCCTGTTGTCATTAAATCAATAAGAAAAGTAACAGAACTTCCTTTTGATGTGCATCTTATGATTGAGGAGCCAGAAAGATACATAAAAGATTTTGCTGAGGCTGGTGCTGATATTATAACAGTCCATTTTGAAGCAAGCAAACATCTTCATAGAACCATTGAAAAAATAAAATCTTTAGGGAAATTAGCTGGAGTGTCCATTAATCCAGCAACTCCTGTAGAATTTTTAAATGAAATTTTAGAATATGTAGACCTTGTTTTAATAATGAGTGTTAATCCAGGGTTTGGTGGGCAAAAATTTATAAATTCTTCTTTAAAAAAAATTAAAAAGCTTAAAGAATTGATAAATTCCTTAAGACTTAAACCATTAATTGAAGTTGATGGCGGAATAACTGTTGAAAATGTTAAACTTGTTAAAGAAGCTGGAGCTCAAATTATTGTTGCTGGAAGCACAGTTTTTAATTCTAATAATTATTCAGAAACAATAGAAAAATTAAGAAATGCATAATATTGAAATTATTTCAGCAAAATTACTTTTATCTGCTTTTTTAGGTGGCCTAATTGGAATTGAAAGAGATATGCGGGGAAGAACAGCTGGTCTAAGAACTCACATACTTGTGTGTGTTGGTAGTTGTTTATTCATGCTAATTTCAACTTATATCTTTGAAACTTATAAATTTTATTATGCAAATTCAATTTTAAGAATAGACCCAGGTAGAATAGCTTCTCAAATAATTACTGGAATAGGTTTTATTGGTGCTGGAACTATTTTAAGAAGCGGTTTTTCAATAAGGGGATTGACAACAGCTGGTAGTATATGGGTTTGCGCTGGAATTGGAATGGGAGTTGGCCTTGGATACTATAATCCATCCCTTCTTGCTACTGTAATAACATTGATAGCTTTGCTTTTGCTGAATAGAATTGAATTATTGTATCTTAAAGATACTTTTTTTGAAATTAACATTAAATTAAAAAATGAAAACAATATTTTTGAAAAATTTTTAAAATTCATTGAAAAAGAAAATCTTGTCATAAGAGATTTTGTATTGAAAAATAACATTATGGAAAATCTTGTGGAAATTTCCTTTAAAATTGTTATGAAAAGAAAAGGTATAAAAAGACACTATTTTTCAAAAACCTTATATTCAAAAATAATTGATGAATTTGGGAATTTTATTGTTGAAATTAAATGGATGAGAAGTTAGCTTTTCCTGTAAAAAAAGTAGTTTTAAAAAAGGAAGCAAATAAATCTATTTGGATACCAAAAAAAGATATAAAAGAAATCCCAAAAAGCATTAAACCTGGTGATTTTATAAAGATTTTCTCTTCAAAAGGAACATTTTTAGGCACAGGATACATTAATCCTTTAAGTAAAATAACCATAAGAATTTTATCATTTGATGATGTTCAAATAACAAAAGGTTTAATAAAGGAGAAAATATACAAAGCTTTTCAATTCAGAAAAGAATTACAAAATTTTACTGATTCAATAAGAATTGTTCATTCAGAAGGGGATTTCCTTCCTGGATTAATAATTGATAAATATAAAGATATTTTTGTAATCCAGATTAGCACAGCTGGAATGGAAAATTTAAGACATTTTATAATTTCTTCAATAATTGAAATTTTCAATCCAAAGGCAATTTATGAGAAATCTGATGAAAAAATAAGAGCAATTGAAGGACTTACAACTGAAAATGGATTGTTATATGGTGAAGATGTAAAAACTGAAATAATTAATGAATATAATGCAAAATTTCATGTAAATTTTTTAAAAGGTCAAAAAACAGGTTTTTTCCTTGACCAGAGAAAAAATAGAAAAATAGTATCAGAATTTGCAAAAAATAAAAGAATTCTTGACCTCTTTTCCAATACTGGTGGTTTTGGAATTCACTGCTATTTAAATGGAGCAGAAAAAGTAAAATTTGTTGAAATATCAAAAGAAGTAATTGAGAATTTAAAGTTAAATTTATCATTAAATAATGTTGAAAATTACGAAATTTTAAAAGCAGATGTATTTGAATATATTAAAGAGGAAAATGAAAAATACGATTTAATTATTATTGACCCACCTGCTTTTACAAAAAAGAGGGATGAAAAAAAAGACGCAATAAAAGGTTATATTTTTTTAATTTCACAAGCTCTAAAAATTCTTAATGATAGTGGATACATAGCAATTTTCTCATGTGCCCATCATATTGGATTGTTTGACCTTTTTAAAATTATTTCAAATTTTAAAGTAAAAATTTGCACTGTTTTAATGCAGGATATAGACCACCCTTTTATTTCATTTATTCCAAATTCATTCTATTTGAAAGGATTATTACTCCAAAAAATTTAATCTTTTTTCTCTTTTGAAATATTATACACAAGGTTGTCAAATTCAGCAATAATAAAGACATTTTTTAAAACAACATCTGGAGGAACTTTAATTTTAGTTGGAGCAAAATTTAAAAAATATTTCATCCCAAGTTCAATTAATCTATCAACTACTTCTTGAGCTGAATCTGGAGGTGTTGTAATTACAGCAAAATCAGGTTTAATTTCATTAATTTTACTCTCATCAAGTTTACTGAAATCTTCAATTATTAAATTTTCACTTACCTTTTCTCCAATTATACTTTTATCAATATCAAAAACTCCAACCCAGTTGTATCCACTATCTTCAAAACCACCATAATGAAGTAATGCTCTTCCTAAATTACCAACACCTACAAGAATTACATTCCATGTTGTATCAAGACCTAATATCTTTTTTATATCTTCCTGTAAAGTTTTTACATTATAACCAACTCCACGGGTTCCAAATTCTCCAAAGTATGAAAGGTCTTTCCTTATTTGAGTTGAATTTACACAACATATATCAGCAAGATTTTGAGAGGAAACTATCAAATTTCCTTCTTCTTCCAATTTTTTCAAACATCTTAAATATATTGATAATCTTTTTATTGTAGCTTCTGGAATTTTTGGATATTTTCCTTTATACATTTTTCTACTCCCTGAGTAATTTTTTTAAAATTTCAATATTTTTCATACAATCTTCCAAAATTGAAATTGTATATTCATGATTATGCACACCAAAGCTTCCATCATTTTTTATAAAGTCGTAATCTTCTTTTGCAAGATTGTAATATTTTAACAATTTTGATATATCTTTCCCTTCTCTTCTTTTTAATGAAATTTTTTCTCTTAATTCAATAAGCTCTTTTCTTATCTTAGGCATTTTGTCTTTAATCCCTTTCTGCATTTCAGCTATTTTTTGAGCACCATACTCTTTATCATCATGACAGTCTATGCAGGACTGAACAACTGGCCTAAAATCTCTCTTTTCATAATTTGAATGGCAATCTGTGCAACTTACATCATTGTCTGCCATAACATCTTTTTCACCTTTAACATTTTTTAGTCCTTTACCATTATACATCTGCTCTTGAACAACATGACATGTTGTGCAGTCCTTAACTGAAACATCTACATCCTCTTTTTTATGACAATCAAGGCATAAATTTTTATTAGCTGGAATGTAGCCCAATTTTTTATCAGCATGCACAATGTATTTATGACACTTTGAGCATAACTCATTTCTGAATTCTGTATCTGCAGAGTGATGAGGCATATAGATACCATTTGCAATATCACTATCCTGAAACTTTTTATGGCATTTTAAACATGCTTTATAAGGTGCTTCTGCATGTTCTTCTATTATTTTTTCATAAATTTCATACTTATTTTTTGCAAACATGTATTTTACATGATAAAAACCAGATTTACCACCATTAAAAATCTTTGCTTTCAATAATCCAAAAAATCCAGGTTCTGCGTGACAATCCATACATCCAGCCCTTTTATGTTCATCCCAAAAATTTGCATGAGTTGACTTTGACCATGTTTTATAAACATAATCCATTTCATGGCATGAACCACAAAATTTTGGATTCATTGTTAACTCAAGAGCTCCAACACTAAAACCGATTAAAATTAAAATAAGAACATAAACAATAAATTTATATTTCCATAAAAATCTAAAAAAACTTTTCATTGGTAATACCTCCTTTATCTATCTAAAAAAGATAAATTAATTTAGAATTTCAAGCGGGGAAAATTTTCCCCGACATAACAATACATCAACAAAAGTTGATTGGTAATAATACCAATCCATGATTACATAGACTAAACTTTTCCATAGAGCATAAAAGCAATAACAAGCGCGTAAATAGCACAGGATTCAGAAAGAGCCATTGAGATAATCATTAAAGTCATAATTCTTCCGCCAATTGCTGGATTTCTTGATACACCAAGAGTTGCTCCAAGTCCTGCAAGACCAATACCTATTCCACCACCACCAGCTCCTGCGGTAATTGCAATACCTGCACCAAGCGCAGCATAACTTCTAACTGCCTCTGAAACCCCTTCTCCTGCCAAAAGAGATGCAGAAGACAAAATAATTAACCCCGCAACAGCAAGCAATAACCAGAAAACTTTTTTCATGCTAATTTACACCTCCTTTCTAATGAGATTCTTCTTCAACAGCTAACTGAATATAAACTAATGACAAAATACCGAAAATATAAGTTTGTAAAATTGCAACAAAGATACCCATTCCATAAAAAATTGCAGGAATTAAGATTGGAACAAGATATAAAAATACAAGCAATACTTTATGGTCTCCATAAATATTTCCAAATAATCTTATAGCCAATGATAATATTCTCGCAAAATGACTTAATACTTCTATTGGAAACATAAGTGGAGCTAAAATTGGGAATGGTCCCATCATATGTTTTAAATAATTAACTATTCCCTGTTTCTGAATTCCATAAAAATTGTAAATTATAAAAACAGTAATTGACATTGCAAAGTTAGTATTCACATTCTCAGTAGGTGGATAAAAACCAGGAATTAAACCAAGAAAATTTGCTATTAAAATAAATATAAAAAGAGTTCCAATTAAATAAATATATTTTCTTCCCTTTTCTCCAAGAGATTCTTTTAAAATATTTTCAACAAATTCTGTAATTAATTCATAAAATGTTGTCCAGTTTAATTTTTCATAAGGGATTAATTGAAGTTTTTTAACTGCTTTTAAAACAGTAAAAATAATAACAATATCAGCAATAATTGTCCATAAAACGTGAATTGGAATTTTATTAAGGCCAGGGATTAGATTTGTAAAAATAATTGGATGTTCAATCATTTTTTCTCTCCTTTTTCAGGTTTTTCTTT
>CAZQKL010000029.1:0-19703 GCA_964593895.1 uncultured bacterium | reverse complement strand
CAAATTCAACTTCAATAATTGAATTTTTGATTTCTTTTATAATTATCACAGCTTTTTTGTAAACCTCAGATATTTCATTAATTTCTTTGTTTATTTGAGATATATTTTTTTCAATTGTCTCTTTTTCAAGTAAAAAATTTTCCTTTTTCACTGAACTATGATGAAACTGTTTAAGAAAATAAACATCCTCAGGTTTAAATTCAATTTTTAATTTCTCTTCCAAATCTTTCCATTTACCTTTTGCAAAAAAATTAATTACAATCTTTTTCTGCTTTTCTTCTTTTTCTGGAGAAAACTTTATGTATTTATTGATAATTTCCTCAATTTTAGGGAAAATTTTTTCAATTTTTTCATTCACCTCATTTATATTGAATTCAACTTTTTCATATTCATCTTTTAAAATTTTAAGCTGGGATTTTAATTTCTTTACCTTATTTTCTTTTTCTGGTAAAACATAAGGGTCAATCTTTATCTTTTGCTTTGCCCCACCGCAGAACCTGTTTACAAAAATAAATTTATCTGAAATTAATTCAGAACCTCTTGCTTCATTTAAAATAATTATTTCTGAACCCATAAGCTTTGAAGAAAGAGAATTTTTTGCAATTATTACTTCACTTAAAGCTTTTGCTCCTGAAATTTCATTTAGATAAACGATTTTCCCTTTTAAAATTTCACCTAAAAATTTGTTTACTTTGACATTTTCACCTTCAACAACTGCATTTTTATTAACAACTCCAAGAATTTCAACATGTTTTCCTTTTACTTGCGCCTCTATCCCAACATTTCCTTTAATTTTTATTTTGCTTGCTTCAACTTTAAACCCAGATTTTACTGAATCTTCAAAAATATCATTTTCACCTTGAACAACAACAGTTGAGTCTTCAACTTCTTTACCTTCAATATTCCCAATTTTATAATCAACAGCTTTTGTTAATACTCTCTCATCAATAAAATATCCTTTCTGATTGTCTTTGTATATAAAACCTTCCTTTTTCGCTATGTAATTAATTTCAAGAGGTGTTTCCTGCTCTAAAATTGTTTTTCTGTCATACTTAATTTTATGAACAAGCTTTCCTGGAATAGGCTCAATCGGTTCTCCAAGAACATTAACTCCAGGCTCACCTTTAGTTGGTTTTACAATTGTTACGATTTTAGTTCCTTCTTGAACAATTCTTTCAGAAAAACCTAAATCTTTGTGATTAATTTTTCCTGTTTTCTCATCAATTGTTCCATGAGTTTGTTTTTTCAGTTTTACATGCTCTATTAAAATACTATCCTCACCATTTTTAGGTGGAGTTCCTTTTGCAATTACAAATGTAAAAATATCTGATTTTCTTTTCTGTTCATCTAAGGAACAATAATATTTTAATTTTTCAATTATTTCTTCATCAGAAATAATTCCATAATTTATACCTGAAACTTTTAATGATGACTTTATTTTTATGAATGCTTGTTTTATTGACTCTTTAAGATTTTCTGGGTCAATTCTTGAGTTAGGTCTAATGTTGATATATGCCTCTGTTTTATCATCGTTAAATGTTATAAACATATCAAAAAAAATTTTTTCATCCATACATTACCCTCTTACAAGTTCTTCAACAATTTTTTCAGAGGCAAAAACAAGAGCTTCAAGGTCAAGATAGTTTAAAGCATTTTTATCAAATAAAAATTTCACATTTGCATCAAATCCTTCTTGAGGAAGTTCATCCCAGAAATTTATTCTTATGGGAACCATCGGAAAAACATATATAACAGCACAAATATCTGACTGGCATTCTGGTTTTTCAAGAAATTTATGTGGAAGATTTTTTATTTTTTGAATTAAAACTTCCTTTTTTCCTTTAAAAAAATCTTTCAAAGGCTCCTCACAATCTCTCTTTAATGCTTTTACTTTTGATATTGAATTTGGCATGCTTTCCATTGCTATCCATTCTCCAGATAAACCAGTTTTACCGCAAAAATAGAGATAATTTAGTATTAAAATTTTATCCCACACATCAAAATCTTTTTTATCACATTCAACAAAAATTTTGTCTTTTCCCTTTTTTACAGTTGCCAAGTATTTTAAATAATTTAACTTTAAGATTTCACAATTATTTTCTTTCTTGATTTCAGCACCAAGATATTTTGCTAATTCTAAAAAATCTTTATATTTCAATCTTTCCACAAGCATATTAACAGCAGTATCACCAGGTTTTTTATCATTCTTTTCAGAAACAAAAAGCTGGTCTATTAGTTTTATAAATTTTGCATCAGCTTTAAAATAAGGGCATTTTGTGTAATAGACCTTTTTTCTCGTTAATGCAGTTGCAAACGCAATGCATGTGGGATATCCACATTCACCACAATTTGTTTTTGGTGTTTTTTCAACAACAGTTACAGGAGAAAGCTTCATGGCAATTTTACTCCCATAGCTCTTACATTATTTGGGTCAATTTTATTCATGAATTCTAAAACTTCTAATGGTGGCTCTTCAGTTAAAGGGATATTTTCAGGAATAATTAAATCAAAGCCTGTGTTTTCTTTTATCATATCAATTGATACTCCTGGATGAATTGTGCATAATCTCATATGTTTTGTTTTTTCATCAAAATCGTAAGTTCCTAAATTTGTAATTACTTTTGCAGGACCTTTTCCAGGTAGCCCCAATTTTTCTCTTGAATTTCCACCTTCAAGATATCCCTGACCTGTAATAAAATCAACCTTTTCCACAAAAACTCTTTTTGTTTGATTTGTTGTCCATAAAACTGTTCTCTGGGCAATAGCACATAAATATGAACTTGCAGCACCACCTGGTAATCTAACTTTTGGTTTGTGGTAATCACCTATAACACTTAAATTTGTGTTACCATACTTATCAATTTGAGCTCCCCCTAAGAAAATCATTCCAAGTTTTCCCTGTTGAGCAATATCAAAAACTTCAATTAAGTCTATAAAACTTACACAATTTTTTGTAAGTTCCCATGAAGCAGTTGAGAAAGGGACTTTTTCAGGTTCAGGGTCAATACTATCTGCAACATTTATAAAAACTGAATCTGGAGCATGGAATTTCTTGGCAATAAGCCCAGCAACCATTGGAAGGGGTGAAGATAATCCCTGAAGAAAAATTTCTCCATTTTTAACTTCTTTACTGAGAGCATAAGCCATAATATCTGGAATTGTTGCTTTCATGTTTTAACTCCTAAAATTTTTTTAATTCAGTTGTTGTTAAACATATCTCATATCCTTTTTTATGTAATGATTTACATAATTTTTTATCACCAGTCCATAGTTTAGCATCCAAATATAAAGATAATAATACAAAAAAGAAATCATTAATATCTATATCAATGGTTAAATCATACGCTAGTTTTTTATATTTGATAGGTATAAGTCTATCATCTATAATTTCAACTCTTCTAAGTATTAAAAGTAATATTTCATTGATTTCTTTTTCTGTTAATTTAGAGAATTTCATTTTTTATTTCTTTCAAAATTCTTTCTTTATTATTTTCCCACATTCTGAATTTAATTTCTTCACTTAATAAATTTATGTCTTTTTTTTTGATTTTTGATTTAGAAATAATTTCTTTTATTTTCAAATAATTTAGAAAATCTCTAACATAGCTATCTTCTTTAATTAGTTTTGAAGGCAATTCCATGACAAACCAATTTTTATTTTTATAATATGTTTTTACTGTCAATTTACATCCCTCCTTTTATTAATTTTTTCATCATTTCCCTATCAACAGGGTATTCTCCAAATAGAGAAGTTGGTTTTGCTCCGCCTGGCACTTCACAAACATAGTTAACATAAAAGTAGGGAATTGTGGTTTTTTCAGGTTCTTTTCTTATTTCTTTTTGAGGAATTATTCTTTCTACTGTCACAATTGAAATCTTTGATGCTTTTACCATTAAAACATCTTCAAACCTTGTCCCATATGACCTGATGTTTCCAAATTCATCTGATTCATGTGCATGAATTATACATACATCTGGATTTATTGCTGGAATTAAAACAAGTTTTTCGCCTGTAAAAGGACACACAAACTCTTTAAAATCTTTTCTCACTTTTAAAAGGTCTGAACCGTATAAACCTTTAATAGGAATAAAAGGAATTCCCATTGCTCCAGCTCTTAAAGCATTAATAATTGAACCGCATGTGTGCTCTAAAAATTCAATTTCACCATTTTCACATGCTTTTCTGAAATTATTAGCAAGACCAAATTCCTCAAGTCCAACATAAGCAGATGAAACTTTTTTTACACATCCATTTGCAATAAGAATTTCAAAATCAATACCTTTTTCTCTTCCAACAATATGGAGGTTTTTCTTTCCCTGTCTTACAATCTCTTTTACCGCTTCAATTGGAACTTTATTCTGTCCAATTCCTCCAATAGCAACCATATCTCCATCTTTAATTACAGATATAGCTTCTTTAAGAGTTGTAAGTTTTGATTTCATATCTATCCCCCACTTTAGCATTTAAAATTTCTTTTGCATTACCTTCTCTAACCGCTATTTCAAGATAATTAAAACTGTTTATTAAAAGAAGAAGCTCTCCCTTTTTTACTTCTGAATAAGAATTATGTAATTTTTTAAAAACCTTTCCTTTAAAGTTGAGCTCAAAATTTTTTCCTTTTGTTATCTCAAAAAACTCATCTTTTTTTATATTTAGAAAAATATTTCCAAAATCGTCAATAAAAATAACTTTAAACCTATCTTCAAAGAAATCATTGGTAAAAGTAAAAGTTTTCTTAATTGGAATTTTTTTTGAAAAATATTCAAATTTTCTGTTTAGAGAAATAAACCCACAAACAGGAGCAAATATGTCTCTTGCATGAAATGTTGCTGAGCAATTTTCTGGTTTATAATTAATTTCATAAATTTCAAGGATATCATTCTCCTTTAAAAACGAAAAAATCCCATTATCAGGTCCTACGAAAAAATATTTTTCTGTTTTTACAATTATTCCTTTTCTTTCAGAGCCAACTCCAGGGTCAACTACACATAAATGTATTGTTTTTTCAGGGAAATAATGATAAGAATTTTCAATAATAAATTTTGCTTGATGAATATTAAATTTTTCAATGCTGTTTGAAATTGTAATTATTTTCAATGAAGGATTTATTTTTAATAAAACACCTTTTAGAATTGCTGGAAATAAGGAATTTCCAAAATCTGTGGTTAATGTTAATGTATACATTATTAACTCTTTATAACTTTAATTTAAAAATAAGTCAATAGAAGATGAAAATTGGTTTAATAGTGAGAAAATTTTCTACTTCTGGTGGAACTGAGAGATATGTTTACACAATTTCTCATGAACTTGCAAGTTTAGGTAATAATGTAACAGTTTTTTGCAATAAAATTGAATCTTTACCTGCAACAGATAAAATAAAATTGAAAAGATTAGGATTTCCATTACCAGGAAGAACTTTAAAAACATTTGGTTTCTGCTATTATTCAAAAAAAGTTGATATTTCAGACTTTGATATAGTTCAATCATGTACAAAAACATTAAATCATGATATTTTTAGAGCTGGTGGTGGATTTCATAAACTTTATTTAAAATATCAGAAAAAAAGAGAAAATTTTAATTTTTATGATAAATTGATTATTTCTCTTGAGAGAAAAATTTTTTCACCCAAATACACAAAAGCAATAGTTTCAGTTTCAAAATTTTTAAAAAATAAAATAATTGAGGAGTTCAATTATCCAGAGGAGAAAATTTTTGTAATTTATAATGGAGTGGATATTGCTTTTTTTAAAAATGAAGGTGAAAAAGAACTTAATAAAAATTTAAAAATTTTATTTGTTGCCAATGATTTTAAATTAAAAGGATTAAAAGAACTAATTTCTGCTATTAAATCAATAAATGGAGTTGAGCTTACTGTTGTTGGAAATGATAAGTTTTATGATGATGTGCCTGAAAATGTAAATTTTCTTGGGAAAAAAAATTCAAAAGAATTAAAAGAAATTTATAACAAATCTCATATTCTTGTTCATCCAACTTATTTTGACCCTTTTTCAAATGTTTGTCTTGAAGCTATGGCTTGTGGTTTGCCTGTTGTTACCACAAAAATTAATGGAGTTAGCGAAATTATTGAAAATAAAAAAGATGGAATAATTATAGATTATCCTCCAAAAGTGGAAGAAATAATTGATGCTATTGAATTTTATAAAAAAAGAGAGAATTTAATTTCAAACAGCAGAAATGCTGTAAAAAAAGCGGAAAAGTTTTCCATAAAAAATCATGTGGAAAAATTATTGATGGTTTATGAAGAGGTTATAAAATGGAAAAAGAATTAAAAGAACTTTATGAAAGGTTAAAGGAAGCAAAAGAACTTGGTGGAAAAGAGAATATAAAGAAACATCATGAAAGAGGCAAAATGACAGTATATGAAAGAATTGAAAAACTTGTTGATAAAGATAGTTTTTATGAAATTGGTGTTCTTACCCGTTCCTGTCCATTTAAATTTGGACTTGCAAAAATAGATGGTAGAAATGTTGCAATTTGTGGAGATGATTTTACAACAAAAGGAGCATCTGTCGGAAGATTGTATAAAGAAAAAGCAGAATATTTTTTGAGAATGGCAAGATTTTTTAAAATTCCAGTTATAAGGCTTATAGAAGGAGCAGGTGGAAATATAAAAGAAATTTTAAATCTTGGATATACTGAGCTTCCCACATCTGGAGATTTTGCAGTTCAGTATAGAGTTGATATTCTCTCTGAAGTTCCTGTAATTTCAGTTTGTTTTGGCTCATGTGCTGGATTATCTGCCTTATATATGGTTTTAAGCCACTTTTCAATAATGATAAAAAATTCATCTTTTGTATTTGTTGCTGGACCTCCTCTTGTGAAAGAAGCTTTTGGAGTTGATATTTCAAAAGAGGAACTTGGAGGTGTTAAAATACAAGATGAGATTACAGGAACAATTGATAATGTTGCAGATAATGAAATTAATGCTTTACAACAAGTAAAAAAATTTTTATCTTACATGCCCAGTAATGTCTGGGAGTTGCCACCTGTAATTACTTCTAATGACCCGAAGAATAGATTTGAAGATAAATTACAAAAAATAATTCCTGAAAATCCAAGGAAAGTTTATGAAATGAGAGAGATTCTTGAGCTTGTTTTTGATAAAGGTTCAATATTTGAAATTGGAAAAAATCATGGAAAATCACAAATTACTGCTCTTGGAAGATTAAATGGGTATCCTGTTGGAATTTTAGCAAATAATCCAAAATATTATGCTGGAGCAATGGATTATGCTTCAGCAGAGAAATTTGAAAGATTTGTTGACTTATGTGATACTTTTCATTTGCCAATAATTAATTTTGTTGACCAGCCTGGATTGATGATAGGAAAAGATAGTGAAATTCATGGAACTTTAAGAAAGTCAGCAAGAGCAGGTTGTGCAATGGTTCAGGCAACAGTTCCAAAAGCTGTGGTTTATGTTAGAAAATGTTTTGGAGTTGGAGGTTCTATACAGAAGGGAGGAATGGATTACACTTTCAGATTAGCCTGGCCTTCAGCAAGATGGGGGAATATCCCCATTGAAGGCGGAGTATATGTTGCTCATAAAAGAGAGATAGAAAACTCAGAAAATCCAGAAAAATTTTTAAAAGAATTAATGGAAAAGTATAAAGAAGTAACCTCACCATTTAAAACTGCTGAAGTTTTTGGGATAGAGCAGATAATTGATCCTAAATTTACAAGACCAATACTGTGTGATTGGGTTGAAATGGCTTATAGTGTTGAAAAAAGAAATTTAGGAGTGAAAAAAAGAGGAATGAGATGCTAAAATGCTTGAAGTCAAGAATTTAAAGAAAAGTTATGGAAAAATTCAGGCTTTAAAAGGGATAAATCTTTTTGTTAAAAAAGGGGAGTTATTTCCCCTTCTTGGTCCTAATGGAGCAGGAAAAACTACAACAATTAGAATTATTACAGGTTTAACCAAGAAGGATTCAGGAGAAGTATTTATAAATGGGATTGATATTTTTAAAAATCAGCTTAAAGCAAAAAAAATAATTGGACTTGTTCCTCAAACAGTAAATTTAGATGTTGATTTGACAATAAAAGAAAATTTATTAATTCATGGGCTTTTATACTCAATGAAGATGAGTGAAATTAAAAGAAAGATTGAAGAACTCCTTGATTATGTGGGACTTTTAGATAGAATTAATGATAAAGTAAAAGCTTTATCAGGAGGAATGAGAAGAAGACTTTTAATCGCAAGAGCTCTTCTCCATTCTCCACAACTTCTATTTCTTGATGAACCAACTGCTGGGCTTGATCCAACAATTAGAAGAAAAATATGGTGGCTTATAAAAAAAATACAAAAAAATGGAACAACTATTTTTATGACAACTCACTACATTGAGGAAGCAGAATTTCTCGCTGATAGAGTTGCTTTTATAGATAATGGGAAAATTATAAAAGTTGGAGAGCCAAAAAATTTAATCTCTTCTCTTGGCAAATGGGCTGTTGACATTGTTGATGAAGATAATTTAAAAACCTTATTTTTCAATTCAAAAGAGGAGATTAAAAATGTCTTAAAAGAGCACTATTCAGAATTAAATATTAGAAGAATAAATCTTGAAGATGTTTTTATCCAATTAACAGGAAGGAAAGTTAAAGATGATTAAAAGTTTCTGGGCAGTTTATTTACGAGAACTTTTAATTATGAAGCATAGAGGTATAAAATTAATTCTTTCAATGCTTATTGCTCCTATTCTTTATATTATTGCATTTGGATATGGAATAGGGAAACACTTAAAAGTAAATGGAGTTCCATATCTTTACTTTTTAATCCCAGGACTTGTTGCAATGAGTTCAATGACTCAAGCTTTTAACATTGCAGGAGAAATTAATATTGCAAGATTTTACTGGAAAATTTTTGAGGAATTTCAAGCTTCACCTTTGCACGATTTTTTGTATGTGTTGGGCGAAGTTTTAACAGGGATAACAAAAGCTTTAATCAACATTTGTTTAATTTTAATAATTGGATATTTTGCTGGAGTTAAGTTAAATTATTCAATTATGTTTTGGGTTCCATTAATGCTAAATTCATTTGTTTTTTCATCAATTGCAGTATTTGCTGCAATGAGAGTGAAATCTCATGCAGACCAGGCTCTTTTAAATAATTTTATAATTTTTCCAATGGCATTTCTTGGAGGAACATTTTTCCCATTAAAAAACCTTCCTCATTGGGCTCAAATAATTTTAAAGTATCTTCCAATTAGCGTTGCTTCAAAAGAGGTTAGAGGTTTTGCCTTATATGGAAAGTTTAATATACTCAATGATTTGTTCCTATTAACTCTTGGAATAATTTTTTTTATCTTGGCATATAAATCAGTAAAATCTGCGAGGGATTAATATGACTTCTGAAAAACAAATTTTAACAACTGGATTTATTTTTTTAATTATTTTAACTCTTCTTTTTTACTTTACAGTCAAAGATTTTTTGATAAGCTATAAAGATACCTCTCTTGAACTTGAAGGAATTTCAAAAATTATAAAAATTTATAACTTAAACATTAAATTAAAAGCTTTGAGAGGAATTTCTCAGCTAAATGAAAAACAGCAGAAAATTTTAAAATCTAAACTTTTTATTGATGAGGAGAAAATTAAAAATGAAATATATTCAAGTAATGATAAGGAGATTATTGACCTTTATAATCAAATAGCTAATAACGTTAATTTTCCCAAATTTGAAATTTTTAAACTATACACAAAAATAATTGAAAAACTTCAGCATAAAACTATTGATTTGGCGACAACATATCATTTAATATTTGATAAGGATACAAACAACTATTACCTTATGAATCTTTTTATTTTTCAGCTTCCTCAACTTATTGAAATTGCGGGAAAAATAAGAGGTCTTGGGACAGGATATTTAACAAAAAATTTGAATAATCAGAAAATAAAAATTCTTTTAAAACTGAATGTGACAGATTTTTACAACAAAATTAACACAATAAAATTTTTTATAAGCAGGTTAAATCCAACTATTCAAAACGAATTTGAAGAAAGAATAGAGGAAATTTTAAATAAATTTTACAATTTGAACAGTATAATAACTTGTATTTTAAATAATGAAGCAGTAATTTCTCCAGATAAATATTTCCTCAAAGTTTCAATTATTATTAATAAAATCAATCTGCTTTTTATTTTGTCAAAAAACTATCTTATTAAAAATTTATCAACCCGGAAATCAAATTTATATTTTAAAATCACACTATTGTCATTAATTTATGTAATTCTTTTTTTGACTGTTATTTTCCTCATAAAAAAGTTTTATTCCAAACTTCATGATGAAAAGAAAAAAATTGAAAAAGAAAAGGTTCAGAACAACTTAATTTCTTCATTGAGGGATGAGTATATGAAAAATTTACATTTAAAAGAAGCCTGCGAAATATCTTTGAATTACATTATAAATTATTTTAAATCCTTAAATGGGATAATCTACATTTTTGATGATAAAAATGAAAAATTGTATCTTGCATCTGTTTATGGAGTAAATCCTGAAAAAATCCCACAAACATTGGGTTTACATGATAATGTTGTAAGTCAAACATTAGTAGAAGGTAAATTAAAAATTATTGATTTAAAAAAAGAAATTTGTGCAGGAAGTGTTTCAATCGCATCATCAAAACTTGTTATTTTACCTATGATAGATTTTGGGAAAAAAATTGGAGTGGTTCAACTACTTTTTGATGAAATAAATTTTTCTTTTGTTGACATAAATTTTTTAAAAACAACTATTTCTCTAATGGCAACTTACATTCATAAGATTGAGAATGATGAAGAAATTAATAATTATTTAAATTTAATTGATAAACATGTGTTAATTTCAAAAACTGATGTCAAAGGTAAAATTACTGAAGTTAGTCAGTTTTTCTGCGACCTCACTGGTTATTCAAAAGAGGAGTTAATTGGAAATACTCATAGCATTTTAAAATCTGGAGAAACGTCTTTAGAAGTTTATAAAAATTTATGGGATACAATTAAAAGTGGTAAAGTTTGGAAAGGAGAGTTAAAAAATAAAACTAAAGATGGAAAGTTTATATGGCTTTATACAATTATCAGTCCAGAATTTGATATTAATGGCAATATAATTGGATATACAGCAATAAGATATGATATTACAGACAGGAAAAAGGTTGAAGAGCTTGCAATAACTGATAGTTTAACAAAACTTTACAATAGAAGGTTTTTTGATGAAATTTTCCCACGAGAGTTAAAAATTTCAAAAAGAATTAAATCTTCACTTGTGTTTTCAATTGTTGATATTGACCATTTTAAACAATTTAATGATATTTATGGACATCAAAAAGGAGATGAAATTTTAAAAAGAGTTGCAGATGTTTTGAAAAATAATTTAAAAAGACCAAATGATTTTGTTTTTAGGATTGGAGGGGAAGAATTTGCCCTCATTTTTTATGAAAATGATAAAGATAAAGTTAAAAAAATTCTTGAAAAAATAAGAAGGGAAGTTGAAAATTTAAAAATTGAGCATAAGGGAAATAGTGTATCAAAATTTTTAACAATATCAATTGGAGCTTACATTATTAAACCTGAAGATATTTTGACCACAGATGAAATTTTTAGAATTACTGATGATGCATTGTATAAAGCTAAAAATAGTGGAAGAAATAGAGTTGTTTTAATATAAATTTAGGCAGGGCACAAGCCCTGCGTGATAATTATTGTCTTTTTCCAAGTTGAAGTTCATCTTTAAAATCTTTTTCAAAAAATTCAAATTCTCCTCTTTTCTTTCTTTCTTTTAAGCCTTTATCATAAGCTCTTAAATCTTTTCTTTTTACTTTTGCGCTAACAGTTTTTGGAAATTCTCTCATGAATTCAATAACTCTTGGTCTTTTGTATGGAGCCATGTTATTTCTTATAAATCTAAATAAATCAAGAGCCATCTCTCTTGTAGGCTGATATTCAGGTTTTAAAACAATAAAAGCTTTTGGAACTATTCTATCTCTATCATCCACAGTTGGAGTTACCGCAACTTCAAGCACAGATGGGTGCACTGCAATTTCACTTTCAACTTCAAAAGGAGAAATTCTATAATCAAGGCTTTTAAAAACATCATCAGTTCTTCCAACAAAATAAAAGTAACCTTCTTTGTCCATATATGCAGAATCGCTTGTTTTATACCAGCATCCTTTAAACACTTCTCTATTTTTTTCCTCATCATCATATTTGCTTAAAAGTCCCAATGGCCTATATGGATAAGTTTGAACGCAAATTTCTCCATCTTCTCCCTGTTTTACTTCATCAAGAGTGTCATTTAATAGCTTTACAGTATATCCTGGAGCAGGTTTTCCAAGAGAACCTAATACTCTTTTTTCTCCTTTAAAATTAGCAATAAGTAATGTAGTTTCAGTTTGTCCGTATCCTTCCCTAATTTCAACATTTACCGCATCTTCAATTTTTTTCACAACAGCTGGAGCAAGAGGTTCTCCTGCACTAACTATTTCCTTCAAGTTAAATTTATATTCAGTTAAATTTTCAAGCGTAAAAAGTTTTAAAACACTGAAAGGAGCACATAATGTTGTCACTTTATGCTTTTCAATCATTTTTAAAACAAATTTTGCATCAAATTGTGAGTAGTAAAGACATAATATTGTTGCTTCAGCATTCCATGGAGCAAAGAAACTACTCCATGCATACTTTGCCCATCCTGGTGCACTAATATTTAAATGAATATCTCCTTTTTGCAAATTAATCCAATACATTGTAGTTAAATGTCCAACAGGGTAGATATGATTATGAATAACAAGCTTTGGTTTTGAAGTTGTTCCTGAAGTAAAAAATAGAAAAAGTTCATCATTTGAGTATGTTATAAATGGTGCTTTATACTCTTTATTGTATTTATCAACTTCTGAATAATTGTAAACATTATCAATTAAAAAATCCTCTTTTAATTCTCCAACTGTAATAATTGCTTTTAATTTTTTTAAACTATCACCAACATTTTTTAATGCTTTTTCAGCATATTTTGAATGAGCAATAAAAAATTTAACATTTCCTCTTTCAATTCTATCTGCAATATCATTTGGAGATAAAAGAGCAGCACCTGGAATTATTGCTCCTCCAGCTTTCATAACTCCCAATATTACTTCATAAATCTCCACAGAAGCATCCATAATCATAAAAACTCTATCTCCTTTTTGCAGACCGAGGTCTCTAAGGAAATTTGCCACTTGATTTGACCTTTCCTTCATCTGTTGAAATGTGATTTTTCTCTCTTCACCAGTTTCACTTTCAAAAATTAAAGCAAGGTTTTCATTCCCTTCAGCAATTTTGTCAAAATAATCAAGAGCCCAGTTAAATTTTGAAATTGTGGGCCATTTAAATTTTTCAACAGCTTCATTATAACTTTTTGCATTCAATAGAATATCCCTTGCTTCCAAAAATTTTTCTGAATCTTGCATTCTAACCTCCTTTTCTTTTTTGTTTTATTAGGTAAAACAGCCATCACATAATAGATGTGTTTTTAATTTTCAAGTAAAAAATTGTTAATTTATTTATTGACTAACACCTGATATGTTGATAATAATTATTCAAAAATTATTAAGGAGGAACGAAAAATGAAACGTTTTTTGGTAATTTTTGCTTCAATTATGTTTTTAACTTCAATGGTTTTTGCAAAAACTTACAAAATTGACCTTGGTATAGTTACAACTCCTAACACATGGCATTATAAAGCTGCTATGAAATTTAAAGAAATTGTTGAAAAAGAATCTCATGGAGAAATTAAAGTAATTGTGCATCATTCAGGTTCAGTTGGAAATGAAACAAGTATTTTACAACAGATTCAGCTTGGTGCTTTGCAGATGGGTGTAATTACTGCTGGGCCAATTGATAAGTTTGTGCCAGCAATTAAAGCTGTTGCATTCCCTTTTATATTCAAAGATTTCAAACAGGTTGATGAAATTTTAGATGGACCAATTGGAAAAGCAATATTAAAAGAATTTGAAAAAGCTGGTTTCATTGGCTATCATTTTCTTGAAAATGGTTTTAGAAACTTAACAAATTCAGTAAGACCAGTTCATTCTGCAAAGGATGTTAAAGGATTAAAAATTAGAGTTATGAATAGCCAGTTACATATTGCAATCTGGAAGGCAATAGGGGCAAATCCAGTTCCAATGCCATGGCCAATATATACTCAACTTGCTCAACATGTAATTGATGGACAAGAAAATCCTCTTGCAGTTATATATCAATACAAACTTTATGAAGTTCAGAAATATTTAACATTAACAAGACATGTTTACTCAGCTCTTGTATTTGTTGGAAACAAAAAATTCCACTACTCATTACCTAAAAAGTATCAAGACCTCTTATATAAGGCAACTGCTGAAGCATCTATTTATGAAAGGAAACTAAACAGGGAAAAAGTTTCATGGTTTTTAAAAGAATTAAAGAAAAAAGGGATGATTGTTGAAGAACATCCAGATATTGATTCATTTAAAAGAAAAGTTGAACCATTAAAAGCTAAGTTTTCAGGTCCTGCAAGGAAATATCTTGATATGATTTTAAAGGCTACTCAATAAATTTAAAAGGGGGATTTTTCCCCCTTATTTTTTATATAAAAAATGAGAAAATTTAGTGATATAGTTGACAAAATTGTAAGTTTTTTTGTGATATTTCTTACTTTATGCCTTGCAACATTAATGGCTGTTGGTGTCTTTTACAGATATGTTTTAAATAATGCAATTTACTGGTCAGGGGAAGTCTCAAGATACATTTTTGTTTATATAACTTTTCTTGGAGCAACTGTAGCTTATAAAAGAAAAGCTCATGTGGGAATTGATATTATAATTGAAAGATTTTCAGAAAAAACAAAAAAAGCAATTTCTTTAATTATTACAATATGTTTTTTAATTTTCTGGCTTTTAATCTTAGTAAAAAGCTTTAAACTTTATCCTCTTTTTTGGTTACAGAAAACAGCAACTCTTGAAATCCCTTATGCAATACCATTTACAGCTTTACCATTATCTGCTTTAATATGGATAATTCATTGTTTAAGTGAATTAATTGAAAAGGTAAAAAAATAATGTGGTTACTTTTAATTGTTTTAATAATTCTAATTTTAATCTCTTTCCCAATTGTTCTTGCTATTGGAGCATCCACCACAATTTCATTCTTAATTTCTCATCTGCCATTATATATGATACCACAAAAAATGTTTGATGGAATTAATTCGTATGTTCTTTTAGCTGTTCCATTATTTATGCTTGCAGGAAACTTCATGGACCAGGGGGGATTATCAAAAAGAATTGTCAGGCTTTCTGAAGCTATTGTGGGACACTTTAGAGGCGGGCTTGCAATGACAGCTATTTTAGCAAGTATGTTTTTTGCTGGAGTTTCAGGGTCTGCAGCAGCAGATACTGCTGCTATTGGTTCAATTTTAATTCCTTCAATGAAAAAAAATGGTTATCCTAAAGATTTATCTGCTTCAATTATTGCTGCAGGAGGTTCAATTGGCGTAATTATTCCTCCAAGCATTCCAATGATAATTTTTGGATTTATTTCTGATGTCTCAATTGGAAAATTGTTTATTGCTGGAATTTTACCTGGAATTTTAATTGGTCTTTCACTAATAATTGTAACCTTATTTACTGCAAAAAAGTTAAATATTAATCCAACAAAAGAAAAGTTTGACTTTAAAGAATTCAAAAGTGCTCTTAAAGACTCCATCTGGGCTCTTGGTGCTCCAATAATAATTATTGGTGGTATTTTAGGTGGAGTTTTTACTGCAACTGAAAGTGCAGCTGTTGCTGTAGTTTATTCATTTTTAGTGGGGAAATTTATTTACAAAGAATTAACATGGGAAAATTTTCCTAAAGCAACTTTGTCAAGTATTGTTACAAGTGCAGTTATTTTAATAATTATTTCAGTTGCCTCTGTTTTTGCTTGGTTTCTTTCAATTAAAAATATCCAGATGCAGTTAACTCATTTTTTCCTAACAATTACACATGACAAAATTTTACTTGTAATTTTAATTAACATTTTTCTTCTAATTATGGGGACTTTTGTTGAAACAGCAGCATCATTAATATTATTTGTCCCTGTTGTTGCTCCCATTCTAAATTCAATTGGTATTGACCCATTAACTTCAGGAGTAATGATTGTCACAAACCTTGCAATTGGAATGCTTACCCCTCCTCTTGGAATATGTTTAATTGTATCAGGTTCAATTGCTGATAGTAAAATAATTGAGGTTTCAAAAGCAATTATGCCATTTTTAATTGCAATGATAATTGATTTATTCATAATAACTTTCTTTTCTCCTCTCACAACATATTTGCCAAAGTTTGTTGGATGAATAATAAAAACACAATTTATACTTTTGTCGCTATAAGCACTGCTATTTATATTTTGGAAAGTTACATTCCACGGCCTCTACCATGGATAAGAATTGGGCTTAGTAATGTGATAATTTTAGTTGTTTTATACTTTTTTTCTATAGATATTGCCATAAAGGTAGTTTTTTACAGGGTATTTTTTGGAAGTTTGTTTACAGGAACTCTATTTACTCCAACTTTTTTCATTTCAATAAGTGGTGGAATTATGGCAACAATTTCAATGTATTTTGCAATAAAAATTTTCAAAAAAATATTATCTCCGGTTGGAGTTTCAATTATTGGTGCAGAAACTCATATAATAACTCAGCTAATTTTTGTTTATTTTTTTATTATCAAAGATGCGTCCATTTTTAATCTCACTCCTTTTCTCATACTATTTTCAATATTTTCAGGGACAATTGTTGGAATTATAGGAAATGGTGTAATTAATGAATTGGTTGACTTTTTTAAATAATTCTTATAGAGTGCAAATTGTTTAATTTCAGGGGTGAAAAATGGAAAGAAAAGATGGAAGAACACCAACTATGTTAAGGCCAGTTAGAATAACAAAAGATTATACAAAATATGCTGAAGGTTCAGTTTTAATTGAGATGGGTGAAACTCGGGTTATTTGCAATGTTTCAGTAGAAAATAAAGTTCCTCCTTTTTTAAAAGGTTCTGGAACAGGCTGGATTACAGCTGAATATTCAATGCTTCCAAGAGCAACTGAACAGAGAAAAATTCGTGATTCAGTAAAAGGAAGAATTGATGGTAGAACTCATGAAATTCAGAGATTAATTGGAAGGTCATTAAGAGCGGTAATAGATTTAACAAAATTAGGTGAAAGAACCCTCTGGATTGATTGTGATGTTATTCAAGCTGATGGTGGAACAAGAACAGCATCAATTACAGGAGCTTTTGTTGCAACATATCTTGCAATAAAAAAACTAAAATTAAAAGAAAATCCTATAAAAGATTATTTAGCAGCAATAAGTGTGGGAATAATTGACGGCAAACCAATGCTTGATTTAACTTTTGAAGAGGATTCACGGGCAGAAGTTGATATGAATTTTGTTATTACTGGAAAAGGTGAATTTGTTGAAATTCAAGGCACAGGAGAAAAAAGAAGCTTTACAGAAAAAGAATTTCTTGAAATGATGGACCTTGCAAAAAAAGGTGTTCAAAAACTGATAGAGCTTCAGAAGAAAATTCTTCAGAATTATGGATAAAATAATTTTTGCAACTAAAAATTTAGGAAAGTTAAATGAATTCAAAAAGTTAATTAGAAAATTTAATCTAAAACTTGAAGTTATCTCGTTAAATCAACTTGATAATTCTCCAGAAATTATTGAAAATGGTAAAACTTTTCACGAAAATGCATATATAAAAGCAAAAACTATTTATGAAAAATATAAAATTCCTGTAGTTGCAGATGATTCAGGTCTTATTGTAAAATCTCTTGGAAATGAACCTGGAGTTTATTCCTCAAGATATGCTGGTGAAAATGCAACTGATGAAGAAAATAATATTAAATTAATAGAAAAAGTTAGAAATCTTCCCAATAGAGAAGCATATTTTCAATGTGTTATATGCTACATTAATAAATTTGGAAAAGTTTTTTATTCAGAAGGGAAATGTGAAGGTGAAATAATTTTAGAACCAAAAGGAGAAAATGGATTTGGATATGACCCAATATTTTACATTCCAGAATTAAAAAAAACCATGGCAGAACTTGATATAGATACAAAAAATAAAATCAGTCACAGGGCAAAAGCTTTTGAAAAATTGATTGATATTCTAAAAAAAGACCTTTCAGTTTATCTTTCTTTTGTTATTCCAGTTTATAATGAAAAAGAAAATGTTTCAATTCTTCATGAGAAGATAAGAAGAGTTATTGATGAGAAATTAAAATTCAAATGTGAGATAATTTTTGTTGATGATGGAAGTTATGATGGGTCTTTAGAAGAATTGAAAAAATTGAAGGAAAAAGATGATGAAGTTAAAATAATCTCTTTTAAAGAAAATAGAGGGCAATCTGCAGCATTAAGTGCAGGGTTTGAATATGCAAAAGGAGAACTTGTTGTCACTATGGATGCAGATTTGCAGAATGATCCAGAGGATATTCCAGATATGCTAAAATTTATTCCAGAATATGATGTTGTTGCAGGAATTAGAGCAAAAAGGCAGGATAATTTTATAAGAAAAATTGCCTCTAAAATCGGAAATGGAATTAGAAATTGGGTTACAAAAGACAATATCATTGATACAGGTTGCTCTTTGAAAATTTATAAGACAAAATTTTTAAGAAAAATTAAGATGTTTAAAGGGATGCATAGATTTTTACCAACATTATTAAAACTTGAAGGAGCAAAAATCATTCAGGTTAAAGTAAAACATCATCCACGAATTTATGGAAAATCTAAATATGGTTTTGGTATAACATCAAGAATGTTCAAAGCTTTCATAGATTTACTTGCAGTTAGATGGATGATTTCTCGTCATATAGATTATGAGATTAAGGAGATTATAGAATAATGTCGCATTATGAAAAAATCTGGCTTGGTATAGGTTTTTTAGGTCAATGCTTATTTGCAATGAGATTTATTGTTCAATGGATTGTGTCTGAAAAAAAGAAAGAAAGCATTATTCCAATATATTTCTGGTACTTCAGTATTGGAGGTGGGATTTTCCTCTTTAGTTATGCTTTATACAGAAAAGACCCTGTTTTTATTTTAGGTCAAGGAGTGGGATTGTTTATCTATATTAGAAATCTGATGCTTATTCACAAGAAGAAAAAAGAAAGTTCTTCATGAAAAGCATTATAAAATTTCTTGTAAATTCAATTTTTTTTATTGGTTATCCTGGAATAGTTATTTTGATGTTTCTTGAATCATCATTTTTTCCATTTCCAAGTGAGGTTGTTATCCCTCCCGCAGGATACCTTGCTTCTCAAGGTAAAATGAATATTATTTTAGTAATTTTTTGTGGAATTGCTGGAAGTATTCTTGGAGCTCTTTTTAATTATTATTTAGCTTTTTTCTTTGGAAGAAAATTTTTATTAAAATATGGTAAGTACTTCTTTTTTGATGAAAAAAAATTAGTAAAAGTTGAAAAATTTTTCAATAATCATGGACATATAAGCACATTTATTGGAAGACTTATTCCAGTAATAAGACAATATATATCGTTTCCAGCAGGACTTGCAAAAATGAATTTGATTTTATTTATATTATTTACAGGGCTTGGTGCAAGTATATGGGTAATTATCCTTGCTTATATTGGATATTTTGTGGGAAATAATAAAGAGCTTATATCAAAATATTCTCATATTGCAACATTGGGACTAATTA
>CAZQKL010000028.1:0-19874 GCA_964593895.1 uncultured bacterium | reverse complement strand
TTCATTTGCAGATATGCTTGAACTATCTGCAAGTTTTCTTATTTCCTCAGCAACAACAGAAAAACCCTTTCCATATTCACCAGCCTTTGATGCTTCTATTGAGGCATTTAAAGATAATAATTTTGTTTTTTTAGCAATATCATTTATAACATTTATTATTTCATCTATTTTTTTTGATAATTGTGAAACTTCATTTAACCAAGTTGTTAATCTTTGCATCTGTTCATATCCAGCTGATGCTTTATTATAATTTTCTTCTGCAACTAATCTATTTGCATTTGCAAAGTCTTTGATTTCAGATAAACTTTTCTCCATCTCTAAAATAGAGCTTGAAATTTCTTCATTATTTTTTACCTGCTCATTCATTGTTTGATTATTTTCATTTAATCTACTTAAAATCTCTTTTAGAGCCTTTTCCACATCAGTTGAATATTTATTAATATCTGCCACTGTATTTTTAATATTTGAAATTAATGAACCAACTCCTTCCTTCATTGAATTTAATCCTTCTTTAATTTGAATAATTTCTTTGTCTTTAAAATTTTCAAATACCTTTAAATCAACTGTAATTCCTTTAATATCGCCTTTTGAAAATTTATCTAAAATTGAGATTGTTGAGCTTACAAGCTGAAAATAAGGTTTTGATATAAAATGAAGGAATATAGCGGTGATAATTAAAAAAATTATCGTTGAAATTATTATATAAATAATGCTTTTTTTAAAGCTTTTTTCCCAGTTTTCTTTTAACTTTAGAAAGATAGAGAAATTTTTACTTTCTTTAACAATAGCAAGTGTATAAGGAAAATTTTTTAAACTCTTTACATATATCAACTTGTTTCCATCAGAAAAAAAAGTATCAGCTCCAGGATACAAATTTTTAAAAAATTTCTTTACTTTTTCCTTATTTTCTTTTTTAGAAAGCACTGAAAAAAAAGTTTTACCAATATTCTTTTTAATTTTTGGGTCGTAAAGAATATTCCCATCTTTATCCAACACTATAAGCCTTTGAGTCTTATCATCTTCATATAAATTTTTGCTAATATCAGTTAAATGGTCAATTATTATCTTTAATCCATTCAAATAATCGTTTAACATTCTTTCAAGAAGGTCTACATTTGATTTTATATTTGTAATTTCCAATTGATTTGCTTCAATTTGAAAAAAATTTACTTTCTTCACTCCTTTTGAATAGAAAAAATAGATACTAAAAAAAGATATAAATATAACTGATAGCAATACAATTGTATTTGCAAAAAGTAAAAATTTTGTTTTTAAACTTGACATATCATATTCTCCTTTTTAAAATTTTTCTATGAAAATTTTATTTTGTGCAATAATTGATAAAGAGCGACTGGATAAATTTTTAAATTCCATTTTTCCTAAATATTCCAGAAGTTATATCAATAAATTAATAAATGACAAAAAAATTTTAGTCAATAATAATTTTAAAAAAAGTAGCTACAAAATTAAAAAAAAAGACATAGTTGAAATAGAAATTGTTGAGCCAAAAAAAATATCTTTAACACCTCAAAATTTACCAATTGAAGTGTTATATGAAGATAGTTCAATTATTGTAATTAACAAACCTGCAAATATTGTTGTTCATCCTTCAGCTGGGCATTTTGACAAAACAATTGTAAATGCAATACTTTATCATTGCAAGGATTTATCTTCAATTTCAGGAGAAATTAGACCTGGAATTGTCCATAGGTTGGATAAAAAAACTTCAGGAATTTTAATTATTGCAAAAACAAATGAAGCTCATTTAAAACTTTCAGAAGACTTTAAAAATAAAAAAATAAAAAAAAACTATATCGCACTTCTATATGGTAAATTATCTAAAAAACAAGGGACAATAAAAAGTTATATTGGTAGGCACAAAACAAACAGATTAAAAATGAGTTCTTATACAAATTCTGGAAAGCTTGCAATAACTCATTACAAATTAATTGAAACTATTGGAAATTTCTCGCTTGTTGATATAGACCTTGAAACAGGAAGAACTCACCAGATAAGGGTTCATTTTTCAGAATTAGGACATCCAGTTGTTGGAGATGATTTATACATTAACAGATCAATTTTAAATAAATATCCAAAAGAAATCTTATCAGAAATTGAAAAACTAAACAGATACTTTTTGCATTCATATAAAATTGAATTTAATCATCCAGTAAGAAATTATCTACTAAGAATTGAAACCGAAATTCCAGATGAGTTAAAAAATTTTTTAAACTTCCTCAAATCTCAACTTCATTAACTCCATTTTTTGCAACAATTATTTCTGGATGTTTTTTATAATACTCCCATTTCAACTTTCTTCTCTTTTCTTTCCTTATTTTTTCAGGTTCCCATACTCTTCCATGTTCAAGATGAAAAACCTTTATTTTATTATTTAATGAAATTCTTTTCGCACCTTTTAACACCATTCTCCTCATTAAATCACTATCCTCATTCCTTCCTGTCCAATCATTATTAAATCCATTTACACTGTAAAATGTTTTTTTAGGGATAAAAAGATTTGCTCCCCAACCTTTTGGATATTTTGTTTTAAAAAAATCTTGAACTGCATATTTTAAATAGAAGTAATAATTCTGCAATTTTTGTGAAAATGGGTAATTTTTTTTTATAAATTTTAAAACAAAATCATATTTTAAATTCGGGTTTTCCAAAATAATATCGCTAATTCTTTTTTTCACAAAAATAACATTTCCTGTAAAAAAGAATAATTCATACTTTTCTCTAAACTTGTTGTAATATGATAAATATTTCTCTATAAGTTTTTTCTCTGCAATAACATCACAATCAAGAAAAATTAATAATTCTCCTTCTGAAGATTTAACAGCTTTATTTAAAATTAATGTTTTTCTATTTCCTAAATCTTCATGCCAAATGTGTTTTATTTTACATTTTTTTGAAAAACATTCAATTATTTCTTTTATTTTTTCTAAATTTTTTCCATTAGAACCATCATCTGCAATAATTATTTCAAAATCTTTTACTGTTTGATTTATAAGAGATTTTAGACACCAGTAAAGATGTTTATATCTATTATAAACAGCAACTATTACTGAAATTTCCATCCTTTTTTAATTCCACTAATTATTATTCCAAGTAAAAACCAAAAAACCATTTTTACTTCAGAATCTCCAAAATTATTTTCAGTTAAACTTTCAAGTAAATAAATTAAAACAATAAAAAATCCAAGTAAAGCAAACTCACTTTCTTTAATTTTTAAAGTTAAAAATTTTATTAACTTAAAAAAGAGAAAAAGTGATAAAATAAAAGGGAAAAATCCGTAATATACTAAGATTGTTAAAAAACCATTATGAGGATGTCCTCTTTGTTGACATTTTAAATTTGTAAATTTTTTAACTTCCTCCTTAAATTTCTTCGGAACCCCAAAAAAAGGATACTTTTTTACTAACTTAATAGAAGTTTTCCATAAAAATAGTCTAATTTGAGTGCTTGAACATGGATTATTTTTAGCTTTAAGAAGCATTTTTACCCTTTTATTTAATCCCTGATTCATAAAAAAAATTGACCCAATTAAGATAATGGCAACTAAACTTAAAACAATTCCTTTCTTTTTAAAAAAAATTACATTCATCACAAAAAAAACAACTAAAAAATACAAAATTGGACCTCTTCTAAAAGTAAAAATAAGCCCAATAAAAATAATTACACTTAACAAAAAATAACGAAAATTTTTAAATTTATAAAAAAGAAAAATTGATAAAATAAGAATCATTGCCCATATATTTCCAGATGTCAATGAATGAGAATAGAATCCTCTTGCTCCTATATCATAATATGAAAGATTAGGATAATAAACATTTGCAAGATATTTTACATAAAAAATTCCATAAATAGATGCAATTGCAGAGGATAATATCATTAAATCAAATAATCTTTTTGGAAAATTTTTATCTTTGATTAATAAAAGAGGAGCATAAAAGGAAAAAAATAACCATCCACCAAAAAATTTTTTAATTTTTAAAGGTATTGTTTTTAGTAAAAAAATTTTATAAAAAAGAGAAACATCCACAAATATTACAAATAACAAAATAATTAATCCAAATTCAAAATCCTTTAATTTTATCTCTCCTTTTTTAAGTTTTAAAATAATAAAAAAAATTAAAATTCCAAGACAAATCTGACTTACCGCGATAGAAAAAAATAAAGAAATAGAATAAAGGATTAAAAAAATTTCAGGCAAATCAACTTTTTTCATTTATAATCTTACAAGAATTCCATTTTTTTTCAAATATTCTTTTGTTTCTTTTATTGTATATTCTCTGTAATGAAATATTGAAGCTGCAAGAGCAGCACTTGCATTTGCAATTTTAAAAGCATCAAGAATATGTTTTAGATTTCCAACTCCACCGGAAGCTATAATAGGAATTTTTAAGTTTTCAGAATAATATTTTGTTAGCTCCAAATCGTATCCCATTTTTGTCCCATCTCTATCCATACTTGTTAAAAGAATTTCTCCTGCGCCATAATCTTCAGCAATTTTCCCCCACTTCAAAGCATCTATTCCTGTGGGAGTTCTACCTCCATTAATATAAACTTCCCAACTTAAACCTTTATATTTTATAAATTCTGGATTTTCCACTCTTTTTGCATCAACAGCAACAACAATACATTGAGAACCAAACCTTTTTGCTGATTCTTCAATAAATTTAGGATTTTTTACTGCAACAGTATTTATTGAAACTTTATCAGCCCCTGCATTTAAAAGATTTCTTATATCTTCAAGTGTTCTTATACCTCCTCCTACAGTGAAAGGCATAAATATATTCTCAGCTGTTCTTTTAACAACATCAATCATTATATTTCTTTTCTCATATGAAGCTGTTATATCAAGAAAAACAAGCTCATCTGCTTCTTGTTTATCATATTCAATTGCAATTTCAACAGGGTCTCCTGCATCTCGTAACCCAACAAAATTTACACCTTTTACAACCCTACCCTCTTTTACATCAAGACAAGGGATAATTCTTTTTGCAAGCATAATCTCCTCTTTTAATTTAATTTTAAATCTGTTAAATAGGAGTATAATGAATTCAATAAAAATTACAACCCTAAAATCTCAAAATCCATATACAGAAATATGCAATATTTTGCAAATTGAAAATTATTATTTTCTTCTTGATGCAGGAAAAGAATGGTCAAAATCAATTATTAATCCAGCTGAAATTTTTACTATTTTAATTTCTCATGCTCATATTGAACATATTAAAGGTCTTTTATCATTATTGAATTTAGGTTATAAAAATAAAATATTCACAACTTCTGGGACAAAAATTTTATTGCCATTAATATTAGAAGAATATCTCAAAAGTAACTTTGCATTTAAAGAAAATTTTATAAAAAAATTAATTGATAAAATTACAGATAAAATTTTTTCTCTTGATTTTGGAAAAGTTTTTTCTATTAATGAAAAAATTGACATTAGATTTAAACCTGCTTACCACACATTCGGTTCATCTTTTATTGAAATTGACTTAAGGGAAAAAACAAAAATCTCAACTAAAATTGTTTATTCTGGCGATCTTGGAGCAACTGAAACACCACTACTTCTTTCTCCAAAATCTCCTTGGAGAGCTGACATTTTAATTTTAGAAACAGCAAATTCCAATTTAATTTATCCTGAACCTTCAAAAAGAAAAGAAATTTTAAAAAAATTTTTAGATGAAAATAAAATAATTGTTATTCCTGAATATTCAATTGGAAGAGTTGAAGAAATCATTTATGAGATAAACAGAATTTCTCCTGAAACTAAAATTATATTTGATACTCCTATTGCTGATAAAGTTGAAAAATATTATACTTCTACAATAAAGAATTTTAAAGAGGAAATCCTCCTAAAGCTTCAAAAAAAAGGTTTAAAATTCAAAAACTTAGAATTTATTTCAACAGAAAAAGAACATAAAAAATTTTTACAAAACTTAAATTCTATAAAAAATTCAGTAATTATTACTCCACCCCCATCTTTGACAACTGGAAGAAGTAGTGATTATTTAAAATACAAAGACATGATAACCTTTATTGGCCTAACTCCAGCTTATTTAAATTCATATCCCTTCATAAATTATCTTCCTTTCTATTCTTCTCATGCAGATAAAAGAAATCTTGTAAATTTTTTAAAAAGAATTAGGTTTAAACCTCAAAAAATTGTTTTATTTCACTCTAATGAAAATTCAATTTCTTCCTTCCAGGAAGAGATTAAAAATTTTTTAACACTGTATACAATTTTATCATAACTTTTTGAAATTTCTACATATTTTTTTCTTGACAAACATAAGTGAATAATGTATCGTTCAGTGGATTTAACGTAAACGTAAAAGTCATTGAAAGGAGCCAAAAATGTGGGGAACTTTTGATTTTTTATTACTCGCTATTTTTCTTTTTGTTTTTTTAAATGGTCTTTTAAAAAGAGCAAAGTTATGGATGATAGGTCAGTCAGAAAACAGATGGGATAATGTTGGAGAAAGGGTATCTGGAATTTTTCAAATTGGGTTTGGGCATACAAGAATTTTGAGAGAAAAGTTACCTGGAATTTTTCATTTTTTATTATTCTATGCTTTTACAATCCCTTTTTTCATGATACTTTTATGTCAACTGAATTTTTCAATCTCAAAGCCTATAGCAAATGTATTATCATTAATTTTTGATATTATCGGTTTATGTGGATTAATTTCAACTATTGTGTTTTTCTTTAGAAGAATTTTAGCAGGAGAAAATGCTGAATTTGACACAAAAAAAGAAGATATAATAATTCTTGCAGTTTTATTTTTTATTTTTGCAACAGGTTTTATTACAGAAGGAACAAGGATAGCTATAATTGGTAAAAATTCAACTATATCGCCAGTTGGAGTTTTTTTCTCATTAATTCTTCCAGCAAGTCCAGAATTTTTAAGAATTATTTGGCAGATTCATTTTATTCTTGTCCTAATTCTTTTAGGGACATCTCCTTATACTAAAATGTTTCACATTATCACAGGACCATTAAATCTATTTTTTAGAAATTTAAAACCTAAGGGATATTTAAAAACTGAAGACCTTGAAGAAATGGAAGAATTTGGAGTAAACAGATTGGAAAGATTTACATGGAAACAGATTCTTGATTTTGATGCATGTATAAGATGTGGTAGATGTGCTGAAAATTGTCCAGCTAATTTAACTCACAAACCATTAAATCCTAAAAATTTAATCCAAAACTTAAAGACTTATATGGAAAATTATAATCAAGAAGAGGCTCAGCCAATTATTAATAATGCAGTTAGTGAAGATGAAATATGGTCATGCACAACATGTATGGCTTGTATGGAAAACTGCCCAATGATGATTGAACATATAAATAAAATTGTTGATTTAAGGCAGTATCTTGTCCTTATGGAGAGTAAAATAACTAATGAACTTCAAGTAGCATTTAGAAACATAGAAAACAACGGTAATCCTTGGGGAGTTGGACACGCAAAAAGAGCTGATTGGGCAGAAGGTCTTGATGTTCCAATAATGTCTGAAGTTGAAAACCCAGAAGAAATAGAAATTCTTTTCTGGCCAGGTTGTGCTGGTGCAGTTGATGACAGATATAAAAAGGTTTCTATTGCAATGGTTAATATTATGAAAAAGGCAAAAGTAAAATTTGCTATTCTTGGAACAGAGGAGAAATGTTGTGGAGACCCTGCAAGAAAAGCAGGTAATGAATACCTGTATCAAAATATTGCAAGAGAAAATATTGAAACATTAAAAAATTATAAAGTTAAAAAAATTGTTACAGCATGTCCTCACTGCTTTAATACCTTAGCAAAAGATTATAAAGACCTTGGAGGAGATTTTGAAGTTATCCATCATACACAATTTATAAGAAAATTAATAGATGAACAGCGTTTAAGATTTATTAAAAACTATGATAAGAAAGTTATTTACCACGATTCATGTTATCTTGGAAGATGGAATGATATTTATGAGGAACCAAGAGAAATATTAATTTCTGCTGGAGTGAAGGAATTACTTGAATTTGATAGAAATAGAAGAAAAGGATTTTGTTGTGGAGCTGGTGGAGGTAGAATGTTTATGGAAGAAACTCTTGGAGAAAGAATAAATAATGCAAGAGTTAAACAGGGTCTTGAAAAAAATCCTGAATGCTTTGCAACTGCATGCCCATTCTGTATGACAATGATAACTGATGGAGTAAAAGAATTTAAAAAAGAAGATGAAATTGAAGTTAAAGATATAGCAGAAATAATTGATGCAATAACAATTGAAAATTAAAATAAGGAGAAAAACAATGAGAAAATTATGGTTTCTTCCTGTTTTATTATTAATAATTAATTCAAAAGCATTTGCAATGAATAATTGTTCCAAATGCCATATGAGTGAATATCTTACATTTAACGCAAGTGTTCATAAAGGACAAATAGAATGCACAGATTGCCATCAGAATGCTGATACTCCCCATGCAAAAAATAAAAATTTTAAAACTGTTGTTAATTGTCTTGAGTGTCACGATAAAATGGAAGGAATAAAAAATAGTGTCCATAAAAATGCTCTTTTTGATGCAAAAAATAAAGTTTATAAATGTTGGGCATGTCATGGAAAGCATTTTATTTTGCCTAAAGATAACCCATACTCAAAGGTTTATACAAAAAATCTTTATGATACATGCACATCTTGTCATGTTGAAATCAAAGGAAAATGCGGTGGAGTAAAATTTGCAAAATTTAGAATTTCAGCACATGAGAAATTTTTTACTGGAGAAAAATATTCGGAAAAACTGTGTTTAAATTGTCATCATGGAAGTGTTGTTCATGGTGAAAAGAATTTAGTGAAAACAAACTGCAATAAATGTCATAAGAAGAATTTTCATCTTCAATTAAGTTCAACATTGGCAGAATTTAATTTTATAATTTTTATAGGAATAATTTTAATCCTGGTTTGCATAGGCTGGAGATTTATTAAATATTTCAGAAAGGAAAACAATGAATAATTCTTTACCATTAAAAGGGATAAAAATTCTTGATTTATCAAGGCTTCTTCCTGGTCCATACTGCACTATGATTTTAGCAGATTTAGGGGCTGAAGTTATTAAAATTGAGGAGCCTAAAATTGGAGATTACAATAGATTATGGCATATTGGATACTTTAATGGTGTAAACAGAAATAAAAAATCAATTACTTTGAATTTAAAGAAGGAAAAAGCAAAAGAGATTTTTTACAAATTATGTGAAAATGCTGATGTTATTGTGGAAACTTTTAGACCAGGTGTTGTCAAAAGATTAGGTATTGATTTTGAAACTGTAAAAAAGTTCAATCCTAAAATTATTTATCTTTCTCTTACAGGATTTGGTCAAAATACACCATTAAAATCTAAACCTGGTCATGATTTAAATTACCTTGGATTAAGTGGGATATTAAGTTTTACTTCTTGCAAGCACAAACATCTTGCAATTCCTTCAACTCAAATTGCAGATTATTCTGGAGCGGTATTTGGTGTTATTGCAGTGCTTTCTGCAATTTTAAGACGGGATAAAATAGATTCACCTCAATATATTGATATTGCAATGATGGATTGTCTTTTCTCTTTTCTTTCAATGATTGCAGGAAAATTTTTTATGGATAAAATAAATCCAGAACCAGCCAATGAATTGCTAAATGGAGGATATGCATGTTACAATATTTATGAAACAAAAGATGGAAGATATTTAACAGTTGGAGCTCTTGAAGAGAAATTTTGGAATAATTTATGTGAAATTTTAGGAAAAAATGAATGGAAAAAAGAAATTTTTAATAAAGAAAAACAAAATGAAATAATTGAGGAATTGTCAAAAATTTTCAAAACAAAAACTTTAAATGAATGGCTTGAAGTCTTTAAAGATAAAGATGTGTGTATTGAACCAGTTTTAAATCTTGATGAAGCATTAAATTCAGATTACGCAAAAGCTCGCAAAATTGTTTTTAAAATTGATAAAATTTCTCAAATTAAAAATCCTCTTGAAATTTCACCCAAATTTGACTTTTCTCACAATTCTCCCCCTTCTCTTGGAGAACATACAGAAGATATATTAAATCAAATTGGATATTCTAAAGAAGAAATTGACAAATTTAAATCGGAGGGAATTATTTGAAATTTTATCAAATTGGCGAACTTGCTAAGAAATTAAAAATAAGTCCAAGAACAATAAGGTATTATGAGGAGATAGGTTTATTAAAAGAAGCAAAAAGAAAATATGGAAATTACAGAATTTATGATGAAGAAGATTATACAAGATTAAAATTCATTATAAAATTAAAACTCCTTGGTTTAAAGTTATCACAAATTCAGGAACTTGAAAAACTTTACAGAGAACACCAATCAAATAAAAGATTAATTCCAAGATTAATTGAGATGTTTGATGAAAAAATAAAAGAAATAGATGAAAAAATAGCAAATTTACAGTCTTTAAAGGAGGAGATTTTAAATTATAAAAAAAAATTAATAGAAAAATTACTGGAGGAATAAAATGGATAATGTTGTGATAGTTTCTGCTTGCAGAAGCGCGATTGGAAATTTTAATGGAGCATTAAAAGATTTTTCAGCAACAGACCTTGGAGCAATGGCAATAGAAGAAGCTATAAAAAGAGCAGGGATTGAAAAAAATATGGTTGATGAGGTTATAATGGGTATAGTATTGCCATGTGGTTTAGGTCAAAATCCAGCAAGACAAGCAATGATAAAAGCAGGCCTTCCAATGGAAGGTGGAGCTTTAACTGTGAATAAAGTCTGTGGTTCGGGACTGAAAGCTGTTATGCTCGCAGAACAGGCGATAAAATGTAATGATGCAGAAATTATCGTTGCAGGTGGAATGGAGTCTATGAGCAATGCTCCCTACTATCTTGAAAAAGCAAGGTTTGGTTACAGAATGGGACCAGGAGTATTGCAGGACCATATGGTTCATGATGGATTATGGGACATAGTTAATGATTTTCATATGGGTTATACAGCAGAATTAATGAAAGAAAAATTTAATATTTCAACTGAAGAAATGAATGAATTTGCAGTTATGTCAAATGAGAAAGCTTTAACTGCCCAAGAGAAAGGATACTTTGATGAAGAAATTTTTCCAATAGAAGTTCCACAAAAAAAAGGTGAACCAATAATTTTTAAAAAAGATGAAGGTCCGAGAAAAACAAGTGTTGAAGCTATTTCTAAATTAAGACCAGCTTTTAAAAAGGATGGAACTGTAAATGCTGGGAATTCTTCAAAAATTAGTGATGGTTCCGCTGCAGTTGTGTTAATGAAAGAGAAAAAGGCAAAAGAATTAGGTTTAAAACCTCTTGTAAGAATAGTTGCTCAAGGGTCAGCTGGAAGACCTTTAGAAGAAGTTCTTGTAACACCAATTGATTCCATTCCAAAAGTTGCTAAAAAAGCAGGATTAGAAGTTAAAGATATAGATTTACATGAAATAAATGAAGCTTTTGCTGTAACAAGTGTAGCAATTATTAAAACTTTGGGGCTTGATATAAATAAAGTTAATATTCATGGTGGAGCAGTTGCTTTAGGCCATCCAATTGGAGCAAGTGGTGCAAGGGTTCTTGTTACTTTAATATATGCAATGAAAAGAAAAGGTGTAAGATATGGTATGGCTTCATTATGCCTTGGAGGAGGAGAAGCGGTATCATTACTTGTTGAAAATATTGAAAATTAAAATTCAAAAAAGGAGGAAATATAAATGAGAAAAGTTGTAATTGTTTCAGCATGTAGAACTGCAATTGGAAGTTTTGGTGGAAGTTTAAAAGATATTCCAGTTGTGGATCTTGGAGCAAAAGTAATAAGAGGGGTTCTTGAAAAAGTTAAACTTAGACCTATTGTTAGTGAAGAAATTAAAAATTTTGGTCCAGATGCTTTAAAACAGGAAAAATGTGAGATTGAAGAGAAATATTACAACTGGGATAGTTCATTTAAAGAAATTCAGATAGATGAAGTTATAATGGGGAATGTAGTTCCAGCAGGTCAAGGTCAAAATACTGCAAGACAAGCAATGATTAGAGCAGGACTTCCCAAAGAAGTTGGAGCTTTTACTGTAAACAAAGTATGTGCTTCAGGTATGAAGGCAGTTGCTCTTGGATACCAGGCAATTCAATCTGGGGAAGCAGATGTTGTTATCGCTGGTGGAATGGAAAATATGAGCCAGATACCATATGCATTTCCTGCTGGAAGATGGGGAGCAAGAATGTTCAATTCAGAAATGGTAGATTTAATGGTTCATGATGGATTATGGGAAATATTCTACGGTTATCATATGGGAGTTACTGCAGAAAATATAGCTGAAAAGTATGGAATATCAAGAGAGGAACAGGATAAACTTGGTTATGAAAGCCATATGCGAGCTTTAAAAGCCATTGAAAATGGTTATTTCAAAGAAGAAATAATTCCAGTAGAAATTCCACAGAAAAAAGGTGAACCTATAATTTTTGATACAGATGAAAGGCCAATGAAAACTACATTAGAAAAAATGGCAAAATTAAAACCTGTATTTAAAAAAGATGGCACAGTTACAGCTGGAAATGCTTCAGGAATAAATGATGCATCTGCAGCACTTCTTCTTATGACAGAAGAAAAGGCTAAAGAACTTGGCCTAACTCCACTTGCAGAAATTAAAGGATACGCTTATGGAGCAATTGACCCTGCATACATGGGACTTGGACCAATACCTGCTGTAAGAAAACTTTTTAATAAACTCAATTTAACAATGAAAGATATTGATTTAATAGAATTAAATGAAGCTTTTGCTTCTCAAGCAATTGCATGTATAAGAGAACTTGGATGTGATATGGAAAAAACAAATATTTATGGAAGTGGAATATCTCTTGGGCATCCAATTGGATGCACTGGAGCAAGAATCCTTGTTACTCTCTGTTATGCTTTAAAAAGAAATAATTTAAAAAGAGGGCTTGCTTCTCTCTGCATTGGTGGAGGGATGGGTGCTGCAATGGTAATTGAAAGAGTATAAAAATTTTAAAAAATAAAAAACGCAGGAGGAGAAAAATGGAAGTTAAAGTATTTGGAGTGGTTGGTGCTGGTCAAATGGGTAGTGGTATTGCCCAAGTGGCAGCTCAGGCTGGGTTTAATGTAATCATGAGAGATATTAAAGATGAATTTGTTGAAAGGGGATTAAATAATATTAAGAAAAATCTTGAAAGAGCTGTGTCTAAAGGTAAAATTTCAGAAGAAGAAAAAAATTCAATAATTGGAAGAATTAAAGGAACAACTGATATGAATGATTTTAAAGATGCAGACTTTGTAGTAGAAGCGGTTATTGAAAACTTTGAATTAAAAAAACAGGTTTTTCAGGAACTTGATGAAATTACAAGAGATGAGATTGTGCTTGCAACAAATACAAGCTCAATATCTATAACTAAAATTGCTTCATGCACAAAAAGACCAGAAAAAGTTATTGGAATGCATTTTATGAATCCTGTTCCTGTAATGAAATTAGTTGAAATAATTAGAGGTCTTGCAACAAGTGAAGAGACATTCAACTTAACAAAAGAGCTTGCAGAAAAAATGGGAAAAACTGTTGCAGAAGCAAATGATTACCCTGGATTTATTTCAAATAGAGTTTTACTGCCAATGATTAATGAAGCAATCTATTGTTTATATGAAGGAGTTGGAACTCCAGAAGCTATAGATACAGTTATGAAACTTGGAATGAACCATCCAATGGGACCACTTGCTCTTGCAGATTTAATTGGGCTTGATACATGTCTTGCTATTTTAAATGTATTGTATGAAGGTCTTGGTGACCCAAAATATAGACCATGTCCATTATTGAAAAAGTATGTTGATGCAGGTTGGCTTGGAAGAAAAACAGGTAGAGGTTTTTATAAATATGAGTAATCTGGAGGATTTAAAATGGACTACAAAAATCTAATAATTGAAAAAAAAGATGATATTGCAATTTTAACATTTAACAGGCCAAAAGTTTTAAATGCCTTAAATTCAGAGACATTGAAAGAATTTGAATGTGCACTTTATGAAATAGAAAATGATAATGAATGCAAAGTATTAATTTTAACAGGAGCAGGAGATAAAGCATTTATTGCTGGAGCTGATATTAAAGAAATGAAAGATATGAATCCAGTTCAAGCAAAAGAATTCTCAAAATTAGGTCATAGAGCAATTGGGAAATTGCAAGAAATGGAAAAGCCTATAATTGCAGCTGTTAATGGCTATGCGTTGGGAGGAGGATGTGAGGTAGCGATAAGTTGTGATTTTATCTATGCATCCAAAAATGCTCAATTTGGATTACCTGAAGTAACCCTTGGAGTTTTTCCAGGTTTTGGAGGAACACAGAGATTAATAGAATTTGTAGGCAAACCAATTGCAAAAGAACTTATTTTTACAGGAAAATTTATAAAAGCTGAAGAAGCTTTAAAATTAGGTCTTGTAAATAAAGTTTGTGAACCTGAAAATTTAATGGATGAAGTTATAAAAACAGCTAAAAAAATTGCTTCAAATGGGCAGATTGCAGTTAGATGGGCAAAATCACTTATAAATACTGGCTGTGATGTAGATATGAAATCTGGATGCAAACTTGAAAGTGAAATGTTTGGACTAATTTTTTCAACTAATGACCAGAAAGAAGGAATGGATGCTTTTTTAAATAAAAGAAAACCTCAATTTAAAGGAGAGTAAAATGGATTTTCAATTAACTCAAGAACAGAAGATGATACGAGATATGGTTGAAGATTTTGCCAAAAATGAAGTTAAGCCTCTTGCAGAAAAGGTGGATAAAGAACATTATTTCCCAAAAGAGACAATAAAAAAATTAGCAGAATTAGGACTAATGGGAGTTGCGGTTCCTGAAAAGTATGGTGGAGCTGGAATGGACAATATATGTTATGTTCTTGCTCTTGAAGCAATAAGTAGATATTGTGCTTCAACTGGTGTAATTATGTCTGTTAATAATTCATTAGCATGTGACCCTATTTTAAGATATGGAACTGAAGAGCAGAAAAAAGAATTTTTAACTCCTATGGCAAAAGGAGAAAAATTAGGCTGTCTTGGTTTAACTGAACCAAATGCAGGTTCTGATGCAGCTAACATTTCCACTAATGCTAAACTTGTTGGTGATGAATGGATTGTTAATGGTTCAAAGCTTTTTATAACCAATGGTAAAGAGGCAAATACTTGTGTTTTAATTGCTCAAACTGACAAATCAAAAAGACATAAAGGAATTGTTGCTTTAATTGTGGATTTAGATAATACACCTGGTTTTAGAAGAGGTAAATTGGAAGATAAACTTGGAATAAGAGGTTCATCAACTGCAGAATTAATTTTTGAAGATGCAAAAATTCCCAAGAAAAATCAACTTGGTGAAGTTGGAGAAGGATTTAAAGTTGCTCTTTCAACTTTAGATGGTGGTAGAATTGGAATTGCAGCTCAAGCAATAGGAATAGCAAGAGCTGCATATGAAGATTCAGTAGAACATGCTAAAACACGAGTTCAATTTGGAAAACCAATTGCATCTTTTCAGGCAATTCAATGGATGATAGCAGATATGGCAACAAGAATTGATGCTGCAAGACTTCTTGCCTTAAGGGCTGCATTTTTAAAAGATAACAAACAACCATATTCAAAAGAAGCTGCAATGGCAAAATTATTTGCATCTGAAACTGCAATGTGGGCAACAACAAAAGCAATTCAGATTCATGGAGGATATGGTTATACAACTGAATATCCAGTAGAGAGATATTTTAGAGATGCTAAAATTACTGAGATATATGAAGGAACATCAGAAATAATGAGGCTTGTAATAGCAACAAATATATTAAAAGGAAGATAAAAAAATAAAGGAGGTAAAAAGTGAACAAGATAATTGTATGTGTAAAGCAAACTTTTGACACTGAAGCAAAGATTGTTCTTGAAAATGGTAAAATCTCTGATAAGGGGGTTAAATTAATCACAAATCCTTATGATGAATTTGCTGTAGAAGAAGCAATAAGAATTAAAGAAAAAATGGGAGGTGAAGTAGTTTTATTCTGTCTTGGTGCTCAAACAGCTCAGGAAGCAATGAGATACTGTCTTGCAATGGGAGCAGATAGAGGTGTTCATTTGAATGATGAAGCTTTTTTTAATGGAGATGAAAAAAGTGCAGCTTATGCACTTGCAAAAGCAATTGAAAAAGAAGGAGATTTTGACCTAATCCTCTGTGGACAGGTTGCTGTAGATGATGGCTCTTGTCAGGTTCCACAGAGATTAGCTGAACTTTTAGATTTACCTCAAGTAACAATTGCTGTAAAAATTGAATTTGATGGTGAAAAAGTAAAAGTTACAAGAGAAGCTGATGGTGGACATGAAATATGGGAAACTAAATTACCATGTTTAATTTCATGTCAGAGAGGATTGAATGAACCAAGATATCCATCATTGCCTAATATTATGAAAGCTAAAAAGAAAGAAATTAAAGTTGTAACTCCTGCTGATATTGAAGCTGATGAAGAAGAAATTGGAGCAAATGGTAAAGGCACTGAAATTTTAGAATATTTCCTTCCACCAAAAAGAGAAAAGGGTAAAATTTTTGAAGGTGAACTTGAAGATTGTGTAAAACAGCTTGTTAAAGCTTTAAAAGAAGAAATTAAAGTAATCTAAATAAAAAAGGAGGTTAAGATAAAATGAGCATTTTAGTATATTGTGACCACTTTGAGGGAAAATTCAGAAAAGTATCACTTGAAATGCTTTCAGAAGCAGCAAGATTAGCTGAGCAAACACAAGATGAAGTTCATGCAATTGTTATAGGTCCTGGCTCTAAAGCTCTTGCTGAACAAACGGGAAAATATGGAGCTAAAAAAGCTTACTACTGCGAAGATTCAATATTAGAAAATTATTCCACTGAAGCATATATGGATGTTGTTGAAAAAGCTTTTGATGAAAGTGAACCAAAACTTTTTATGATTGGGCATAATCCAAGAGGAAGAGATTTAGCTCCAAGACTTGCTCAGAAACTTGAACTTGGAATGATTTCAGATATTACTGCAATTGAAATAAAAGATGGTGAATTTATTTTCACAAAACCAATTTATGCAGGTAAATGTCTAACAAAACAGAAATGTTTGACAGAACCAGCTTTTGTTTCAGTTAGACCTAATGTTTTGTCAATTGAGGAAAAAGATGTTGGCACTCCAGAATTAGTTGAATTAAAACCTGAAATAAGTCTTGATGATATTAGATCAATTGTAAAAGAACTTGTGTTAATGAAATCTGAAAGACCAGAATTAACAGAAGCAGATATAATTGTAAGTGGAGGAAGAGGACTTGGTAAAGCTGAAGGATTTAAATTAATTGAAGAACTTGCAGATGTTTTAGGTGCAGCAGTTGGAGCAAGCAGAGCTGCAGTTGATGCTGGCTGGAAACCACATTCATTTCAAGTTGGCCAAACTGGAAAAGTTGTTTCTCCAACATTATACATTGCAGTTGGAATTTCAGGAGCAATTCAACATTTAGCAGGAATGGGCTCTTCAAAATATATTGTTGCAATTAATAAAGACCCTGAAGCTCCAATCTTTAATGTTGCAACTTATGGTATTGTTGGCGATTTATATAAAGTTGTTCCACTTCTAATTGAAGAACTTAAAAAAGTAAAAGGCGAAAACTAATCATTAATTGGCGGGGTTCTCCCGCCTTTTTCTTTTTTTCCTTGACAATCCCTTCAAAATCCAATAAAAAACTAAAAAATTGTTTTAGGAGGATAATCATGCAATTTGGAGAATTATTGTGGAAACCTTCAGAAGAAAGGATAGAAAAATCAAACATGGTAAAATTTATAAAATTTTTGAATAATAGATACAATATATTGATTAGCAATTACAATGAATTATGGCAATGGTCAGTAGATAATATCAAAGATTTCTGGGCAAGTTTATGGGATTTTTTAAATATAAAATGTTCAAAGAAATTTGAGGAAGTTGTGGATGACCCGTATAAACTTCCTGGCGCAAATTGGTTTATTGGAGCAGAACTTAATTTTGCGGAAAATTTGTTAAGATACAGAGATGATAATATTGCAATAATTTCTATTGGTGAAAAAAGAGAACCTTTAAAAATAACCTACAGTGAACTTTATAAAAAAGTATCAGGATTGGTTAAAGCTTTAAAAGAAGAAGGAGTAGAAAAAGGTGATAGAGTAGTTGGATTTATGCCAAATATTGCTGAAACAGTTATTGCAATGCTTTCAGCTACAAGTCTTGGCGCTATATGGTCCTCATGTTCTCCTGATTTTGGAAGAAAAGGAGTATTAGACAGATTTGGCCAAATTGAACCAAAAGTTCTTTTCTGTGCTGATGGTTATTATTATAACGGGAAAAAATTTGATAGTCTTGAAAGAGTAAAAGAAATTTTAAAAGAATTACCAACAATAAAAAGAGTAGTTGTTGTGCCTTTTGCAAATGAAAAACCTGATATTTCTGATATTCCTAATGCTGTTCTTTTTAATGAATATTTTAAAGAAAATGATGAAGAAATAGATTTTGTTCAAGTGCCTTCTAATCATCCTTTGTACATAATGTATTCCTCTGGGACAACAGGACTTCCAAAATGTATGGTGCAAGGTGTTGCTGGAGTATTAATAAACCATTTAAAAGAATTAGTGCTTCATACTGATTTAAAAAGAGAAGATGTAATTTTTTACTTTACAACTTGTGGTTGGATGATGTGGAATTGGCTTGTAAGTTCTCTTGGAGTTGGTGCAACAGTAGTATTATATGATGGCTCACCATTTTATCCTGACCCTTCATCTCTCTGGAAAATGGCTGAAAAGGTAGGAATAACAATTTTTGGAACAAGTGCTAAATATTTAGCAGCAATTGAAGAAAATGGTGTAAAACCAAAACAATTTGATTTATCAAAATTAAGAGCTATTCTTTCAACTGGCTCTCCACTTGCTCTTCAAAGTTTTTATTATGTTTACAGAGATATAAAAGAAGATGTTTGCCTCTCATCTATTTCAGGTGGAACAGATATTAATGGATGCTTCTTTGGAGGAAATCCAATTGGCCCAGTTTATGCTGGAGAGCTTCAATGTAGAGGACTTGGTATGAAAGTTTCAATCTATGATGAGAAAGGAAAATCTGTTTTAAATAAACCTGGAGAACTTGTATGCCAGGCAGCTTCTCCTTCAATGCCTCTATTTTTCTGGAATGACCCAGATGGAAGTAAATATAAAAATGCTTATTTTGATGTTTTCCCTGGAGTATGGCGTCATGGTGATTATGCAAAAATTACCTATACTGGAGGAGCTGTAATTTATGGAAGGGCAGATGCAACTTTAAATCCTGGTGGTGTAAGGATTGGAACTGCTGATATTTATAGAGTTGTTGAAGCTTTAGAAGAAATTGCAGATAGTCTTGCAGTAGGTCAGAGATGGAAAGGTGATGAAAGAGTAATCCTGTTTGTTAAATTAAAAGAAGGTTATGAACTAACAGATGAATTAAAAGCAAAAATTAAAAAAACCATAAGAGAAAATTTATCTCCAAGACATGTTCCTGCAAAGATTATAAAAGTTAAAGATATTCCTTATACGATTAATATGAAGAAAATTGAAATTGCTGTTAAAAAAATAATTCATGGAGAAGATGTTCTAAATAAAGATGCAATGGCAAATCCAGAATGTCTTGAAGAGTATAAAAATATTTCAGAGTTAAATGAAGATTAATAAATAATTAACAATTTTTTTACATAAATTTAATTTTTTCATAACATCCATTCTGTATATCCCTCCTGAAAATTCAAATTCAGGAGGGAACAATGATTAAAAAATTTTTATCAGGTATTTTTGGAATTTTTCTATTAATGAGTTTTGCCTTTGCTAAAGGCAAAATCATTAATGGAG
>CAZQKL010000027.1:0-19933 GCA_964593895.1 uncultured bacterium | reverse complement strand
TGCTGAACATCCAGAAGAATGATTACTTGTTGAATATATATTTTTTACTCCAATATGGCACATTGCACACATTTTTCTAAAATAATCTGACATAAATCCATTTTCAGGAATTTTTTTTAATTTTTTTCCATAATCATCCTTAACTTCATATATAGAATATTCACTTCTAAATTTTTCTGTTTTATTCCATTCATAAAATAAAGCAGATATAACTCCTGACATTGTATACATGATTGTTGTTTTTACTCTTTTTACAATTTCAGGATGACATTTTATTCCATTAGATAAAACTTTACCACAGCTTATTTTGGCATATTTTAAATCTGATGGATTACTTCCTCCAATTAAACTTTTATGAGCGCCTTTAACAGTTAAATTTAGGGGGTCTCCACCATGACATATTACGCATCCAAATATCTTTGTTGGATGAGATTTGCTAATGGATTTAATTCCAATATGACAAGATACACAATATTCTTCTCTATTAAAAAACTTTACAAAAATTGCCCTTTTTTTTATTTTGAAATTTTTTACTGAATTTAATTCTTTCTTTAAAATTAAAATTTCTGATTTATTATCAGAAATGTTTATTAATTTTTCTAATTTTTGTATCTTTTCTTTTTTCCATTTAAGTTGATAAAACTTCCATTCATCTTTTTCATAAATTTTCCAAATAAAAAATTCTAAAAAAATAACTATTATTAAAAAATTAATTATTAACCAAAAGTTTCTTCTCATTTCAAAAAGAATTATTTATCATTAAACAAAAAAATTCAATAAAAATCTTGTAATTTTAGTTAAATTATTGTAATTTCTAATTGGAAGCGTGACTGGTCTGGTGACCAGCCTGGACTTCAAATCCAGTGCTCAGCCGAGAGGCTGAGGATGGGTTCGATTCCCATACGCTTCCGCCAAAAACAATTGGAGGATATCATGTTTGGAATTGGAGTTCCAGAGCTAATAATTATTTTAATTATTGTTTTAATAATTTTTGGTGCAGGAAAACTTCCAGAAATAGGAGCAGGATTAGGAAAAGGAATTAGAAATTTCAAAAAAGCAACAAAAGGTGAAGATGAAATTGATGTTACTCCAAAAAAGGAAGTTTCAAAAGATGAACAAAAAAAAGATGAATAATATAGCTTTCTTAGGCCTTGGTTCTAACATTCATCCAAAAAAAAAATTTTTATTTTCAGCTATAAATTTACTTTCAGCACATAAATATATAAAAGTTAATAAAATTTCAAATTTCTATTTAACAAAACCTTATGGATATGAAAACCAAAACTCCTTTATTAATTGCGTTTTAAAAATTGAAACAGAACTTACTCCATTTAAATTAATTGAAGAAATAAAATTAATTGAAAAAATAGTTGGAAGAAAAAAGAGGTTTAGATGGGGTCCCAGGGAAATTGATATTGACATTTTATTTTATAATGATTTTATTTTAAATTCTGAAAAATTAACTATTCCTCATCCTGATTTACATAATAGAGCATTTGTATTAATCCCTTTTATGGATATAGAACCTAATTTTACTCATCCTATTTTAAAAAAAACTATTTCTGAACTTTTACAAGATTTATCTATTTCTGATATTAATCAAGTTATTAAGGAGGGTTAAGATGAAATTTTTTATTGATACTGCAAATGTAGATGAAATTAAAACTGCTTATGAATACGGATTGATTGACGGAGTAACAACAAATCCAACATTAATTTCAAGGGAAAATAGAGATTTTCATGAATTGATAAAAGAAATATGTTCTATTGTAAATGGCCCAGTAAGTGCTGAAGTAATTTCATTAGATTATGAAGGTATGGTAAAGGAAGCAAGGGAACTTGCAAAAATTGCAGATAATATAGCTGTAAAAATCCCAATGACTCAAGATGGTATAAAAGCGGTTAAAACTTTATCTAAAGAAGGAATTATGACAAATGTTACATTGGTTTTTTCACCATTACAAGCTCTTTTAGCTGCAAAAGCTGGAGCAACATTTGTTAGTCCATTTGTAGGAAGACTTGATGATATTAGTCATTATGGAATAGAATTAGTATCTCAGATTATTGAAATTTTTAATAATTATAATTTTAAAACAGAAGTAATTGTTGCAAGTGTTAGAAACCCAATACATGTTTTAGAAGCAGCTCGCATTGGAGCTCATATTGCAACAATTCCATTTAAAGTTCTAATGCAATTTGTAAAGCATCCATTAACAGATATTGGTATTAAAAAATTTTTAGACGATTGGAATAAAAGGGGTTAAAAAATGAATTTTTATAAAATTAATTTAAAAACTTCAGAAAGAAACCAATTATTGGATATTACAGATAAAATTAATGAGGTTATTTTAAACTCAAGTGTAAATGATGGTATAGCAATAATATACACACCTCATACAACTGCAGGGATAACGATTAACGAAAATGCAGACCCTTCTGTCAAAAAAGATATAATTAATTTTTTAAATAAAAAAATACCATATCATGGAGATTATTTTCATCTTGAAGGAAATGCTGATGCTCATATAAAATCAACAATAGTTGGATGTTCTGAATACTTAATAATAAATAATGGAAAAATTCAATTAGGAACCTGGCAAGGGGTTTTTTTCTGTGAATTTGATGGTCCAAGAAGACGTGAGGTATGGATAAAGATTATACAAGGTTAATAAAAGAAGTAAAATTTTTAAAAACAGCTTATAGAAAAGCAGATTTTTTAGATGATTTACCTCAAATAGCCCTTGCAGGAAGATCAAATTGTGGAAAATCAACTTTAATAAATGCAATAATTAATAGAAAAAACTTTGCAAGAGTGAGTTCCAAACCTGGATACACAAAATCTATAAATTTTATTTTAATAAATAATTCCTTTTATCTTGTTGATTTACCAGGATTTGGTTATGCAAAAACTTCAAAAAAATTAAGACAAATTTGGGATAAAATAATTACAGATTATTTTAATTATTCAAAAAACTTAAAATGCGTTCTCCATTTAATTGATATAAGAAGAATTATTACTGAAAAAGATTTAGAACTGATAAATTTTTTAGATTATTTAAGAATTCCTGAAATAATTGTTTTTACAAAAATTGATAAACTCTCAAAAAATGAATTAAATAATAACTTAAAAATATTTAAAAATAAATTTCCAAATTTTCAATATGTTCTAACTTCAGGTTTAAAAAAAATAGGAATTTATGAATTATGGGAAAAAATTTTAGATTATTTAAAAAAATAAAATTAATTTTAGAAACAATTAAATTTTCTCATACTGTTTTTGCTTTACCATTTGCTTTTATAGGAGCAATTTTAGCTAAAAAACAAATTCCATCATTTCATAAAATTTTATGGATAATTATTGCTATGGTTGGTGCGAGAAGTGGTGCAATGGGATTTAACAGATTATGTGATTATAAATATGACAAAGAAAATCAAAGAACAAAAAATTGGCCAGTTTCAAAAGGAGAAATTTCTTTAGTTTTCTTAATTTTTTTTATAATTTTTTCCTATTTGATATTTATATTTGCTTCATATAAATTAAATAAACTATGTTTTAAATTATCATTCCCTGTTATATTCATTCTTTCTTTTTATTCTTTAACTAAAAGATTTACTGAATTTTCTCACCTATTTTTAGGTTTTGCAATAGGATTAGCACCTGTAGGAGCTTGGATCGCAGTTAAAGGTGAAGTTAACTGGCAACCATTTCTATATTCAATTATAGTTATGTTCTGGATTGCAGGATTTGATATTTTTTATTCTCTCCAAGATATAGAGTTTGACCGGAAAAAAGGATTATTTTCTATCCCAGCAAAATATGGAGTGAAAAAAGCATTAAAGTTAGCAAAAATTTTTCATTCAATAATGTTTATATGCTTAATTTACACAATTCCTATTTTTCACTTGGGAATTGTATATACTACAGGTGTTATAATAACTGGAATATTTCTTGTCTATGAACATTCTCTTGTTAAAGAAAACGATTTTTCCAAAATAGATAAAGCTTTTTTTAATTCTAATGGCTATATTTCTATTTCATTATTTATTGCAACATTAATAGATATTCTTACTTGATTTTTAATTTTTTTTTTGATAATAAAAATAAAAAATGCCTGGGTGGCGGAATTTGGTAGACGCAAGGGACTTAAAATCCCTCGGGGTTTTTACCCCGTGCCGGTTCGAGTCCGGCCTCAGGCATTCCTTCCTAATTTAAGGAGTCTTCATGAATAGATCTTCAAAAATTCATAGAAAAACTGATGAAACAGAAATTAATATTTCATTAAATATTGATGGAATAGGAAAATACAAAATTAATACTCCAATAGGTTTTTTTAATCATATGTTAACACAAATTGCTAAACATGGAAAATTTGATATAGAAATAAATGCAAAAGGCGATACAGAAGTTGATTATCATCATTTAGTGGAAGATATAGGGATAACATTAGGATTATGTTTTAAAGAAGCTTTAAAAAATTATAAAGGTATTAAAAGATTTTCCACATTTACTGTTCCGATGGATGAAGCATTAACTAATGTAACAATTGACATATCAAACAGACCATTTTTAATTTACAATGTAAAAATAAAAAATGAAAAAGTAGGAGATTTTGATACAGAATTAGTAAGAGAATTTTTTATATCTTTCACAAATAATTTTAGATGTACTTTGCATATTAATAATTTTTATGGAGATAATTCCCATCATATAATTGAATCAATTTTTAAAGCTTTTGCTATATGTTTAAAAGATGCATTAAAAATTGTTTCTGATGACATTCCAAGCACTAAAGGGGTAATCTAATGTTTCACGTGAAACATGATTTAAAAAAACAGAAAAATTATGAATTAGCATTTGATATAGAAAAAGATAGATTTAGAAAAACTCAATTTAAACACCTTGTAAAAAATGTAAAAATTGGAAATGGAAAAATTGTTAAAGGAAATACTTTTGTTATACCTTTTTTTGGAATAGAACATTTTATAAAACATCCTGAATGTGAAATTACAAGAGAAGATTCAAAACCAGTATCACTTTCAGCAAAAATTCTTTTATTAAGATATATTTTGAATATTTTAGATAAACCTTTATCTGGTGAACTTATAAGTTACAAAAATTTACCAGGGGCATTTAATTATTATTCAGTTTATTATAATAAAAATTTAAAACCTATTTTAGAAAATTTTAAAAATATAAAAGAATTAAAAGAAAAAGTATTAAAAATAAAAGGGAAAGAAGAAAATTTAGGAGATTTTTCTTATAAATTTGATGTGCTACCAAATGTTCCAATATTTCTAATTTATTATAGAGGAGATGATGAATTCCCTCCTTCTATAGATTTTCTTTTTGATTCTACAATTAAATACATTTATTCTCCAGAAGACGTTGCTGTTTTATCAAATCTTTTAAGTAAAAGAATTATTTTTTAAAATGTTAATATTTATTCATGGTTTAGAAAGTAGCGGTAAAGGATTTAAAGGAAGATTTTTTAAATCAATTTTTCCAGAAATTTTAACACCAGATTTTACAGGAGATTTTGCCGAAAGAATGAAAAAATTGGAAACTATTTTAAAAAATAAGGAAAATTTAATTTTAATTGGTTCAAGTTTTGGTGGTTTAATGGCTACAAAATTTACATGCGAAAATGAAAAAAGAGTAAAAAAATTAATTTTGCTTGCTCCTGCTTTAAATTATAAAAAAATTTTAAATAACTGTAAAATTAATATTCCAGTTTTTATATTTCATGGAAAAAATGATGAAGTTATTGATATAATCACAATAAAAAATATAGCAAAAAATATTTTTAATAATTTACATTTTTATGAAGTTGATGACAATCATCTTTTACATGAGACAATAAAAAAAATTGATTGGAAAAAATTAATTTATAATTGAACATTTAAAATAATTAATTTTATTTATAAAGCTTGGAATATTTTTTATTGATTTATTTGTTTTAATTATTATCTCACCTTTTTCTGGAAAAATAATTTTAATAAAAAGTAAATTTTTTCCGTTATTTACGATAAACTCATCAATATCATTTTTTAACTTATAAATCTTTTCTTTATCAATAGAATTAATATTTAAAATTATCTCAATTTTATTTGTAAATTCCTCTGTAACATTTTCAATTGGGATTATATTTTCAGCTAAAATTTTGATACTTTCTTCATTTTTATCAAGATTCCCCTTAACTAAAACAACTTTATCATTTTTTAATATATTTTTTGTCTTTAATTCATTATACAAAGTGGGAAATACTAAAACTTCTATTTCTCCTGTTAAATCTTCAAGAAAAAATGATGCCATAAGTTCATTTCTTTTTGTTTTGTTTTCTTTTATTTTTGTTATGATACCAATTATTTTTATTGAATTAATATCAATCTCAGAAGATTTAATATCATCTATAGTATAATTTGTATATTTTTCTATCATATCAGAATATTTATTTAATGGATGATCTGTCAAATAATAACCTAAAAGTTCTTTTTCATAATTTAATTTTATTTCATTATCCCATTCTGGAATTTCCTCTATATCAACAATTTTATTGTTTTGTTTTAACGTTATTTCAGTAAATAATCCTTTAACTTTCTTTTTTTTCTCTTTTTTTTCTAAATTTACCTGCTCAATAATTTTATCTAAAAGTTCCATTTTTGTTGCTCTATTATATTTTAAAGAATCCATAGCTCCAGATTTAATTAAGCTTTCAATAATTCTTCTATTTACTTTATTTAGGTCAACTCTTAAACAGAAATCGTATAAGTCTTTAAATTCACCATCCTTTTTTCTTGATTTTATTATTGATTCAATAGCCTTTTCACCAACATTTTTAATTGCACCTAATCCAAATCTTATATTGTTTCCATCTATAGTAAAATCTATATCACTTTTGTTTACATCAGGAGGTAAAATTTTTATCTTTAATTTTTTACATTCTGATATATTTTTAATAATCTTATCAGGATTGTTTTTTTCTTCTGTTAAAAGAGCTGTCATAAATTCAACAGGAAAATGTGCTTTTAAATAAGCAGTTTGATATGCAATTAAAGCATATGCAGTTGAATGAGATTTGTTAAATCCATAACCAGCAAATTTTTCCATTATATTAAAAATTTCTTCAGCCTTTTCTTTTGAGATATTATTTTTTATGCATCCTTCAATAAATTTTTCTCTATGTTTTGCCATTAATTCTGGTTGTTTTTTACCCATAGCTTTTCGTAATACATCAGCTTCACCAAGTGTATAATTTGCCAAAACTTGAGCAATCTGCATTACCTGTTCTTGATATAAAATAACCCCATAAGTTTCTTTTAAAATTGGTTCAAGTTGAGGCAAAATATATGAAGGCTTTTTTTTGCCATGTTTTACAGCTATAAATTCATCAACCATTCCACTCTCTAATGGACCTGGTCTATATAAAGCTACAACTGCAATTAAATCTTCAAATTTATCTGGCTTTAATCTTCTTAATAATTCTTGCATTCCTCTACTTTCAAGCTGGAATACTCCTACAGTATTACCACTTGAAATCAATTCGTATGTTTTTTTATCATCTAATGGAATTTCTGAAATATTAAAATTTTTATCTGAATGTTTTCTTATTAATTTAACTGTATTATCAATTACAGTTAAGGTTTTTAATCCAAGAAAATCAAATTTTATAAGACCAACATTTTCAACACATTTCATATCAAACTGAGTAACAATTTCTCCATCATTCATTTTAGCAAGAGGAATAATTTCAGTTAGTGGTCTATCTGCAATTACAATTCCTGCAGCATGAATTGATGAGTGTCTATTTAAACCCTCAAGTTTTTTTGCAATTTTAAAAAGTTCTTTAAATTCATCTTTTGAATCAATTAATTTTTTTAATTCGCCATTTTTATTATAAGCTTCTTCTAAAGATTTTGCATCGTTAGGAATAAGTTTTGCCAATTTATCAACTTCCTTATATGGAATATTTAAAACTCTCCCAACATCTCTAACTACCTGTTTTGTTTTCATTTTACCAAATGTAATAATTTGCGCAACCCTATCTTTACCATATTTATTTACAACATAATTTATAACTTCATCTCTTCTTCTATTACAAAAATCTATATCTATATCTGGCATAGAAATCCTTTCAGGATTTAGAAATCTTTCAAATAAAAGATTATAATAAATAGGGTCAATTTCAGTAATTCCAAGAGAATATGCAACCAAAGAACCAGCTGCAGACCCTCTTCCAGGTCCAACTGGAATTTTATTCTTTTTTGCAAAATTTATAAAATCTTCAACAATTAAAAAGTAACCTGAAAATCCCATTTTCTTAATAATATCAATCTCCATATTCAATCTTTTTAGATAATTTTCTTTTATTTTATCATTAAAATTATCTCCATACTGCTTTTTTATTTTATTTAATCTTTTTTTAAAACCATTTATAACTTTTTTTTCAAATTTTTCATCTATTGTTTCATTTTCATTCAAATCAACTTTTGGGAAATAGTAATTTTTAAAATTAAGCTCTACATTACATTTTTCAAATAATATAAAAGTATTTTCACATGCGTCAGGAAAATATGAAAATTGATTATACATCTCTTCTGGAGATTTAAAATAAAATTCATCAGTTGAAAATTTTAACCTTTTTGTTTCCTGTAAAATTTTTCCAGTTTGAATACATATTAAAACATCATGAGCTTTATAATCCTCTTTATTTAAATAATGACAATCGTTTGTTGCAATAATTGGTACAGAATATTTCTTTCCAAGGTAAATTAAAATTTCATTCGCGATTTTCTGTTCCTTTAATTTATTTTCCATAATTTCAATAAAAAAATCATCTTTAAAAATTTCTAAATATTCTAATAAAGATTTTTCAGCTTCTTTTTCTCCATACAAATAAGCTTTTTCAGGGATTTCTCCTTTTAAACAAGCTGATAAACATATTAAGTCTTTTGAATATTCTTTTAATAAATTTTTATCTATTCTTGGTTTATAGTAAAATCCTTCAATATATGAAATTGAAGTCAATTTTAATAAATTTTTATATCCATTAAAATTTTTTGCAATTAGTATTAAATGATATAAGGATTTATCATCTGTTTTTTCTTTTATAGAATTTTTTGCAACATAAAATTCACAACCAATTATTGGTTTTAAATTATTTTCTATACATTCATTGTAAAATTCAAGAACACCATACATGTTTCCATGGTCAGTAATTCCAACTGCAGGCATATTAAATTCTTTTGCTTTTTTAACTAAATCTTTAATTTTTATTGCACCATCAAGTAATGAATATTCAGTATGGTTATGTATATGAAAAAATTTTAAACTGCTCATTTTTCTCCTCTTTAAATATCTAAATTTCTTACGAATAATGCATTTTTTTCTATAAAATCTCTTCTTGGTTCAACTTTTTCACCCATTAATATTGAAAAAATTTCATCGCATGCAATTGCGTCCTCAATAGTAACTTTTATTAAATTTCTCGTTTCTGGATTCATTGTTGTTTCCCATAATTGAGATGGGTTCATTTCTCCAAGTCCTTTATATCTTTGAACAGTCCAACCTTTTTGCCCAATTTCTAATATTTTTTCTATTAATTCTTCTTTATTTTTAATTAGAAACTTTTCATTTTTTGTTCTTAAAATAAATGGTGGATGAATTAAGTCTTTAATTTTATCCATTAAATTTAATATATTTCTATAAGCTGCGTTATTTAAAAGATTGTATGATATTTCTATGATGTTATCATTTTTAGTTAAAATTAATTTATAACAATCAAATTCTTCATCTTTTAATATTTTTACATTGTATTCACTTTTAAGTTCATTTTTTAATTTTTCTATTTTTGAATAATCTTTAAAAAATTCTAATGAGTTAACATTATTTTCATAAAGAACCGAAATTAAGCGAACATTAAAATTTAGAAATTTTAATTTTTTTAAATATGTAACAAATTCAAATAAAATAAGTGCTGTTTTTTTTAATTCCTCACCTGTTATTTTTATCCCTTTTTCAGGTATTTCTAAAGTTAAATTTTCATTTATGTTTTTTATAATAAATTTGTTATATTCATTTTCTGTCATAAAATAATTACTTATTTTTCCTTTAGATACCCTATATAATGGAGGTTGAGCTATAAAAAGATAACCTCTTTCAATAATTTCAGGCATCATTCTATAGAAAAAAGTTAAAAGTAAAGTCCTTATATGGGCACCATCAACATCTGCATCTGTCATGATTATTATTTTCTTATATCTTAATTTATTTATATCAAAATTATTTTCTCCAATTCCAGTTCCAAGTGCTGTAACTAAAGTCTTTATCTCTTCATTAGCAAGAATCTTAGCAAAATTAGTCTTTTCAATATTTAAAATTTTTCCACGTAAAGGAAGTATTGCTTGATTCCGTCTATCCCTTCCCTGTTTAGCACTACCACCAGCACTATCACCTTCAACAATAAACAATTCTGCTTCTTCTGGATTTTTTACCTGACAATCAGCTAATTTACCGGGGAGTAATGTTGAATCTAATGCTGTTTTTCTTCTTGTTAATTCTCTTGCTTTTCTTGCTGCTTCTCTTGCCTTTGCAGATTGAATAATTTTATTAATTATATTTTTTGCTACATCAGGATGTTCTTCAAAATAAGTTGTTAAATTTTCATATACAATTGTATCTACTATTCCTTTAACTTCACTATTTCCAAGTTTAGTTTTAGTTTGACCTTCAAATTGAGGGTCAGGATGTTTTATATCAATTACACAGATTAAACCTTCTCTTACATCTTCTCCAGTTAATGAAATTTTTAAATTTTTAAATATTTCATTTTTTGAAATATAATTATTTACCGCTTTTGTAATTCCTGCTCTAAAACCTGAAACATGAGTTCCACCTTCTTTTGTATTAATATTATTCACAAAAGAGAAAAGTGTCTCTTTATAATCTGTTGTGTATTGAAGCGCAATGTTAACTATTATATTATTTTTTTCTGAATGAATAACAATAGGTTTTTGATGAAGTTTTGTTTTATTTTTTGAAATATATTCTACAAAAGAAACTATCCCACCCTCATAATAAAAAACATCATGTCTTGTCTCATCTCTCTCATCTATTAATTCAATTTTTAATTTCTTATTTAAAAAAGCAAGTTCTCTTAATCTTTTTGCTATTGTATCATAATTAATTTCTATAGTATCAAATATTAATGGATCTGGTTTAAACCATACTTTAGTTCCTGTTTTAGATGTTGTTCCTATTACTTTTAATTCTGTAACCTTTTTTCCTCTTTCATATCTTTGATGGTATATTTTTCCATCTCTCCTTATTTCAACTTCTAAAAACTCACTTAATGCATTTACAACAGAAATTCCCACACCATGTAATCCTCCAGAAACTTTATAAATAGATTTATCAAACTTTCCACCTGCATGAAGTCTTGTTAAAGCTAATTCAACACCTGGTATTTTTTCTGTTGAATGAATATCTACAGGAATTCCTCTTCCGTTATCTTCTACAATAACACTATTATCAATGTTTATTTTAACAATAATATGATTACAATAACCAGCCAATGCTTCATCAACACTATTGTCTACAACTTCATATATTAAATGATGAACCCCGTTAATTCCTGTTGAACCTATATACATTGAAGGTCTTTGCCTTACACCTTCTAATCCCTCTAAAACAGATATATTATCAGCTGTATATTTTTTAGACATTATTCCTCCTCTTCTATTGTTTGATATGGCACTACATAGTATTTGAAATCTTTATTTAATTCATCTGTTATTAATATTTTTTCTTCATTATCAATTAAATTTAAAATAATATTTTCTCCAATTAAAATTTGCTCTAAATCAAGTATATATTTAGGATTTATAGCTATTTTAAAATTCTTTGGAGATTGTTCAATTTCTAATTTATGAAAAGATTTTCCATATAATGAATCTTGAGAAAATATGTTAAGAGAATTTTCATTTATTTCTATAATTGTATAACCTTCTGTTTCACTATGAAAAATTGAAGCTCTTTTTAATGCTTTTAAAAATTTTTCTCTATGAACTTTTATACTATAAGGATATTCTAATTCTAAAATTGGAGTAGTATCAGGATATTTTTCATCAATTAGTTTTGAATTAATTGTTGTATTATTAATTTTAATTGAAAAGAATTTTTCGTTAAAATAAAATTCAATGAATTCTTCTGAGTATTGCGTGAGAAGTCTTTTTATATGTTGTGCACTTTTTTTGGGTAAAATTATATCAATTTCATTAAAAATTTCATTATCATCATCAATGGTTATTGTTGAAAAAGATATTCTATAATTATCAGAACCTATAAATTGAATTTTATTTTTATTAATAGATCTTATATTTATTCCTGTTAAATAAGCTCTGTAGTTTAATGGATTAATAGAGAATATTGTTTCATTAATGCCTTTTAAAAATTTTTTAGTTTTTAATTTTATTTTATTTAATTCATTTTTATTAAAATCAAATTTTGTAAACTCTTCTGAATCTAATAATAGTAATTCATAAGTAGCTTCAATATCTTTTAGAGTTATTTTTGAATTATTTGATGTAAATTCAATATATTCGTTTGAAAAGAGTTTTATAATATTAAATAGTTTTGTTGTATTAGTTAAGAAATATCCTTCTTCAAGGATTTCACATTCGTTTATTTCAATAATTCCTTCAGTTATTAAATCAGTTCCAGTTAATATAAGTTTTCCATTACTTGCTTCAATTAATACATTTGATATTGTTGGAATTTTGTGTGATTTGTTTGTAAATGCAATTGCGTTTTTTAAATTTTCAAAAAAGATTTCTTTTTTAATTTTTACTTTCATTTCTATCTCCTTTTTTACAATTTTTAGTAATAGTGTTAGTAGGTTCTGTTATTTTGTGGAAAATAAATTTAATTTATTAATTTTATTAAGTTTTTTTCTGTGGAAAACTTGTTAAAAAATTTAAATTTAACTTCCATTTTTCCACATACAATTTTATTAACAGATTTTTTTAACATTTTGTTAAAAAAATAATTAATATTTTGATTTGATTATATTTATTAAAGTATTTATTTTATTTTGTAGTTCTCTATCTTTTTGTAATTTTTCTTTTATTTGATTTTCTGCATAAATAACAGTTGAATGATCCTTTTTACCAAATTTTTCTCCAATATGTGGATAGCTTAATTTTGTTAGTTTTCTTGAAAGATACATAGCAATTTGTCTTGCTAACGAAATCTGTTTTGACCTTTTTTTAGATTTTAACTCTTGAGGTTTTAATCCAAAAAAATCTGCTACTATTTTTTGTATTTCTTCTATTGAAATTTCTTTGTCTTTTATTCTTAAAATATCTTTTAATACTCTTTTTGCAAACTCTTCAGTTATAGGTTCTTTTTCAAGTGAAGAAATTGCTCCAAGTCTAATAATTGCACCTTCTATAGTTCTTATGTTTGGAGGTAAATTTGTTGCTAAAAAAAATGCAACATCTGTTGGAATTTCAATATTATTTTCAGAAGCTTTTTTATTAATTATTGCAACGAGAGTTTCTGGGTCTGGAATTTGAATGTCAATTATTAATCCCCATTCAAACCTTGTTTTTAGTCTACTTTCTAAACTTGGTATTTCTTTCGGACTTCTATCGCTTGTAAATACAATCTGTTTATTATTTTGATATAAAGCATTAAAAGTATGAAATAATTCTTCTTGAGTAGCTTGTTTTCCTGCTAAAAATTGAATATCGTCCATTAAAAGGATATCAATGCTCCTATATCTATTTCTAAATTCCATCATTTTTTCTTCTCTAATTGAAATTATCAAATCATTAGTAAAAGATTCACATGTAACATATTCAACTTTTAAATGCTTATGGTTTTCAAATACATAATTTCCTATTGCATGAAGAAGATGAGTTTTTCCAAGTCCTACACCACTGTATATAAATAAAGGATTATAGCTTTTTGAAGGAGATTTAGCAACTGCAAGAGCTGCTGCATGAGCATGTTGATTAAAAGGACCTACAACAAAATTATCAAATCTATACCTTTTATTAAGACTTTTAGGATATTCATAAATTTTTTCTGATATTTCTATATTCTTATTTTTAAAATTTTTTTTATTGTTACTTGGACTTACGATAAAGTTAAAATCTATTTTTTGATTAAAAATGGAAAATAAAGCTTCATAAATTAAATTTTTATAATTTTCTTCAAGCCAGGTTATAAAAAATTTATTTGGAACTATAAAGGTTATTAAATTTTTATTAAAATCAATTTTTGAAATTTCAATTGGTTCAAACCAGGTAAAAAAATTTTGTTCCGAAATTCTTTCTTTTATATATTCAAGAAATCTTTTTTTTATTTCTTCCATTAAAATTTTTAATAGCAAATCTTACTTATTAATACAATAAATTTTTTAATGTTGACTTTTTGGAAAAAAATTTCTACAACTTCATAAAAAAAGTAGGAGTGAAAAATGAAAATAATAGGAATTTCATTTTCTCCAAGAAAAGTTGGAAATTGCGAAATTGCAATTAAAGAAATTGCAAATCATTTTGAAGAGAAAGTAGATTTTGAATTTATTAGGATTTACGATTATAATATTAAACCTTGTATTGCGTGTTATAAATGTTTATTTTCCCAGGAAGGAAAATGTTCTATTGAAGATGATTTTTTTAAAGTTTTTGAGAAAATAATTGATGCTGATGGATTAATATTTGCAGTTCCATCATATTTTTTAGGCCCAAATAGCTCATTTAAAGTTTTTATTGATAGATTTTTAATATCTTACGCTTTCTTTGATAAAATTCATGATAAACCTGTTATTCTTTTAACAATTGCTGGTGTTGAAAATGGAGGTGAAGGGTATACAGATTTAGCTCTAAAATCAACTGCAAAAGTTTTAGGATTTAAGGTTATTGGTAGTGAAATTCTTTATTCTGCATTACCTGGAGAAGTTTTATTAAAAGAGGAAAATAAAGTAAAACTGAAAAAATTAGCAAAATTATTTTTTAATAGTTTAAAAGAAAATGAAAAAGAGGAAAAAATTAAATGTAATATCTGTGGAAGTAATTATTTTGAATTCTTAGATAATGGTTATGTTAAATGTCTTGTTTGTAAAAATAGAGGAAGATTAGTAATTGAGGATAATAAATTTAATATTTATATTGAAGAAGGAGAATTATTTTTTGGTTCAAAAGAAGCTAAATTAAAACATAAAGAGTGGTTAAAAAATATGAAAGAAAGATTTATGAATGAGAGAAATAAATTAATGGAGATTATAAAGAAATACAAATGATTTTATATATTGATGCTTTTAATGGTATAAGTGGAGATATGATTTTAGCTGGTTTTTTTGATATAGGTTTTCCAGTAAATAAAATATATGAGAATTTTAACAAATTGAAATTAAAAGAGGAGATTTTAATAGAAACTGAAGATTTAACCTCTTATGGATTAACTGGAAAAAAAATTAAAATTTATTCTGATAATAAAATAAAATTGAAAAGAAACTATAATGATTTAATTAAAATTTTTGAAGAATCTGAATTAAAAGAAAATATTAAAAACATATCTTTAATGATTTTAAAAAATTTAGCAGAAGCTGAAGCTAAAATTCATAATATTCCAATTAATGAAGTTCATTTTCATGAAATTGGTTGCATTGATACAATAATTGATATTTTAGGTTTCTCAACTGCTGTAGATTATTTTAAAATAGATGATTTTTATATTTCAACCATTCCAGTTGGTTGTGGAAGTATTAAGATAGAGCATGGCATATATCCTAATCCTTCCCCTTGTTCATTAGAGCTTTTAAAAGGATACAGATTAGAAATTTTAAATAGAGATTTTGAATTTACTACTCCTACTGCATCAGCAATTATTAAAAGTTTAAAATTTAAGCAAGAAGATAATATAAAAATTATACCTGAAAAAATTGGTTACGGTTTTGGTCAGAAAGAATATTTAGAAAAACCAAATTGTTTAAGAATTGTTTTAGGAAAGCCTTTATTTTCTATAGATTTTAACTCAAAGATTTATGAAATAAAGTTTAACATTGATGATATGACAGGAGAAGAAATAGGTTTTTTTATTGAAAAATGCATGGAAATAGATGATATTTTAGATGTTTCAGTTACTACAAGAATAACAAAAAAAAATCGTCCTGGATATATTTTTGAAATTTTAGCAAAAAATTTTAGTGAAAAAATTTTAAACTATATTTTCAGTTATTCAACTACTTCTGGAATTAGGGTTTATGAAGTTAATAGAATTATTTTAGATAGATATTTTGAAGGTGAAAAAAAGATTTTTAAAAGTAAAAAAATCGGAATTAAAAAATGGAAACTTGAATTTAGTAAAATAAAGGAGGATTAAATATGATAATTGATCCAGATTTTAAAACTTTAAGAGAACTAATATTTAAACAGAAAAACGTAATAAAAACAGAATTTAATAATCCTGATGCAATTACAAAAGTTAAAGCAAGAAGTGCCAAAAATACTTATGTTGTTACAGATAATTCAGAGGATTACGATGTTCAAACAATACCTGTTAGTGAAGGTAAAAGAATAGAAAAAATTCAGGATGAATTTATTAAAAATAGGGAAATGATTGTAATAAATGGATTCATTGGTTATGACCAAAAAGTAAGGGTCCCTTCCCAATTAATAGTGCAAAAAGAATACGCTAATATTGCAGCAATGCAGAAATGTTTATATTTTGAGCCTGAAGATAAATCTAATTTTAAGCCTTTATTTAGAATAATAATAACTCCTGACCTTGAAATTGATGGGTTTGAAGATAAAAGGGTTATAGCGGTATATCTTGATAAATACACTACGCGTGTTATAAATTCAGATTATTTTGGAGAATCAAAAAAAGGTGGACTTCGTATGTGGAATAAATATATTTATGATAAAGGAGGACTTGCCCTACATGCAGGTTGTAAAATTGTTCCAACTGAAAAGGGGGAGAAATCTTTTTTAATAATTGGCTTATCTGGAACTGGAAAAACTACAACAACTTTTACTGACCAGAATGGTTCAAAACCTGTCCAAGATGATTTTGTAGCTCTAATGCCAGATGGTAAAATTTATGGAACAGAAAGAGGTTGCTTTGCTAAAACATATGGATTAACAAAAGAAAATGAACCTATAATTTATAATGCAGTTACAAAGGAGACTTCTTATCTTGAAAATGTAACAGTTGATGAAAATGGGAAAGTTGATTTTTTTGGTAAAAAATTTAGCGAAAATGGTAGAGCTGTTTTTTTAATGAGTGACATTCCAAACGCTAAACTTGTGCCAGTTTTAGATAGAGCAGATTTTTTACTCATTTTAAATAGGAATGAAAATATAATTCCTGCAGTAGCAAAACTTTCAAGAGAACAAGCAGTTGCCTATTTTATGTTAGGAGAAACAACAGGAACAAGTGCAGGAGGAAAAGCTGAAGAAGGTAAATTTTTAAGAATTCCAGGAACTAATCCATTTTTCCCAATTAGACAGGGATTACAGGGAAATAGATTGAATGAATTATTAAAGAAAATTCCAATGGAAGTTTACCTTATGAATACAGGTAGAGTTGGAGGTAAAGAAAATATATCTGGAAGTAAAAAGGTTAAGATTTCACATTCTTCTGCTATTGTAAAAGCAATTGCTGAGGGAACAATAAAATGGAAAAAAGATGAAGATTTTGGTTATGAAATAGCTGAATTTGTTCCAGGAATTTCAAAAGAAGATTTAGATATTTTACAACCAAAACTTTTGTATAAAAAACAGAATAGACTTGATGAATATTATGAAATTGTTAAAAAATTACAATCAGAAAGGATTGAACATTTAAAAAAATATAGAGATTTAAGTGAGGAAATAATAAACTCATTGAAATGGAAGTAGGAAAAGTTTTTATAAAAGATAATACTTTGTGCATAAATTACAAAGTAAGGAATCACCAGATAGATTCTTATGGCCATGTTAATAATGCTTCATATTTATTATATCTTGAAGATGCGAGAAGCGATTTTTTTGAATACATGGGATATAGCCTTGGTAAACTCAAAGAGATGGATATTTATGTTTTTATTACTGAAATTAAAATTAAATATATCAAACCAGCTTTTCTTGATGATATTATAACTGTTACAGGAAACTTTATAAATATTGGCAAAGTTCGTGCAACATGGCTTCAAAGGATTTTTAAAAATGATGTAAAAATTGTAGAGGCATTTGTGCAAGGAGCATTTTTAAATGGGAATGGTAAGATAATAAAAATTCCTGAATTTATAAAGCAAAATATGGAAAAATTTTTAATTGATATTGACAAAATTTCTTAAAAATATTATATCCATGGTGGCGGAATAGCTCAGTTGGTCAGAGCATGCGGCTCATATCCGCAGTGTCCAGGGTTCGAGTCCCTGTTCCGCCATTTTGAGCACCAAAATGGTGCTCTTTTTTTATTTTAGGAGAATATTATGGTTATAACAAGATTTGCTCCAAGTCCCACAGGTTTTTTACATGTTGGAAATGCAAGAACAGCTATTTTTAATTATTTAATTGCAAGAAAATATAAAGGCAAATTTATATTAAGAATTGAAGATACTGATTTTGAAAGGTCAAAAAAGGAGTATGAAAATGCAATTATTGAAGATTTAAAATGGCTTGGAATTGATTGGGATGAAGGTCCATATAGACAATCTGAAAGATTTGATATTTATAAAGAATATACAGAAAAACTTCTTAATAAGGGATTAGCTTACCATTGCTATTGTACTCCAGATGAGCTTGATAAAATGAGAAAGGAATGTTTAAGAAAAGGTAAAATGCCTAAATATAACGGAAGATGTAGAAATTTAACAGAAGAACAGAAGAGAAAATTTGAAAAAGAAGGTAGAAAACCTACAATAAGATTTAAAGTAGAAGAAGGAATTAATATAGTGATAAATGATTTAATTAGAGGTAAAGTTGAATTTAACTCTTCAAATATAGGTGGTGATTTTATAATTGTAAGGTCTGATGGAGTGCCTGTGTATAACTATATTGTTGTCATTGATGATTATTTAATGAATATAACTCATGTTATTAGAGGAGAAGACCATCTATCAAATACTCCAAAACAAATTTTAATAGCAAAAGCTTTAGATTTTCCAATTCCTCAATATGCACATCATCCATTGATTTTAGGTCCAGATAGAAGCAAATTAAGTAAACGCCACGGAATTACATCTGTTGCAAAATATAGAGAAGAAGGGTATCTACCAGAGGCTTTATTTAATTATTTATCTCTTCTTGGTTGGTCAAGTGAAGATGGAAAGGAAATTTTTTCAAAAGAAGAATTGATTGAAGCAATTGATATTTCAAGAATTGGTAAAAGTGCTGCAATTTTTGATTTTCAAAAGTTAAAATGGTTAAATGGGATTTATATAAGAAATTACAATATTGATAGGCTCACACAGTTATTGGTTAAATTTATAGAAAAAGATTATGACTTATCAAATTATTCTAAAGATTGGTTAAAAAAATTTACAGAAACAATAAGAGGAAATCTTGAAGTTTTAAAAGATATAAAAAATTGGGCAAAAATTTTTTTTGATGATATAATTGAATATGATACAGAAGTTTTAGAATTTCTTGAAAATTCAGAAATTATACGAATTTTGGAAGAATTTGAAAATATATTAAAAGAAGTTAATGAAATTACAGATGAAAATTACAAAGAAATTTTTAAAAAAATTATAAAAAAAACAAATATTAAAGGTAAAAAACTTTTTATGCCTATTAGAGCGGTAATAACTGGAAAGTTATCTGGTCCAGACTTGCAAGCTACATTGGTATTAATAGGAAAAGAAAGAATTTTAAAAAGAATTGAAAATTTTAGAAAAATATATAACAAATAAAGAAATATTAAAAAGATTTGAAAAAAATTTTG
>CAZQKL010000026.1:0-20111 GCA_964593895.1 uncultured bacterium | reverse complement strand
GTTACCTGCCATCCTGCCCTCTGGTGTTCGGACTTTCCTCTCCCTTCCAATTTCTGAAGGGAGCGACCGCCCGACCACCCCCTATTTTTTATTTTAGAAAATTTTATAATTTGTCAAGGTTTTTATTGACTTTTTTAAAATTTCATATATTAAAAAACCATGCAAAAAATATTTATTGTTACAGGTGGTGCTGGATTTATAGGAGCAAATTTTTTAAACTATATGGTAAAAAAATATCCTGAGATTTTATTCATTAATATTGATAAATTAACTTATGCTGGAAATCTTGAAAATTTAAAACCTATTGAAAATGAAAAAAATTATCTATTTATAAAAGGAGATATAGCAAACAAACAATTTATTGAAAATGTTTTTAAAAAATATCCTCCAAATGTAATTATTAATTTTGCAGCAGAATCTCATGTTGATAAAAGCATACTTGATCCGGAAAATTTTATAATGACTAATATTTACGGGACATATTCACTTTTAGAAAATGCAAGGAAAGTATGGAAAAATAATGATGGATTGTTCATTCATATAAGCACTGACGAAGTTTATGGTTCACTTGGAGAAGAAGGGTATTTTTATGAAGATACGCCTTATGCTCCAAATAGTCCATATTCAGCGTCAAAGGCGAGTGCAGATTTTCTTGTAAGAGCATACTATAAAACATATAATCTTCCAGCAATTATTACAAACTGCTCAAATAACTATGGTCCATACCAATTTCCTGAAAAATTAATTCCATTAATGATTATTAATGCTTTAAATTCTAAGCCCTTACCTGTATATGGAGATGGAAAAAATGTAAGAGATTGGTTATTTGTTTTAGACCATTGTAAAGCTATTGAACTTGTAATTTTTAAAGGGAAACCTGGTGAAAAATACAATATTGGTGGAAACAATGAATGGAAAAATATAGATATTGTAAAAAAAATTTGCGCAATATTGCAAGAAAAAAAAGAAAAAGGAGAACTTAAAAATTTTAAAAATCTACCTGAAAAGTTTGAAAACTTAATAAAATTTGTAAAGGATAGACCTGGACATGATAGAAGATATGCTATCTGTTCTGAAAAAATTCAAAAAGAACTTGGATGGAAGCCTGAAACTGATTTTGAAACAGGACTAAGGTATACTATTGATTGGTATATTAACAATATGGATTGGGTTAAAAATGTAATTTCTGGAGACTATTTAAAATACTATGAAAAATGGTATGGAGATAGGTTATAAAAATTTTTCCATCCATAATTTTAAATTTAATAACATCCATGTTTTTAACCCTTTATCTTTAAAATGGACTTCATTAACAAATAAATTTACATTTTTAAAATTAAAAAATTCATAAAATATACTTTTTCTTTTAAATTCCTGGAAAATATAGGTTTTAAATTTTTCATTAAAAAAATAATTAAGTGGAACAGGAAAACTCCATTTATCCCTTTTATAAATTTGTTCAGGGATAACATGTTTAAAAGTTTCTTTCAAAATATATTTGGTTATATCAAATTTTTCACTTATTTTTTGTGCATTTTCAATTATAGCGGAATTTTGATATTTCTCACCTTTCCATTTTAATTTAAATTGAACAGGAATTCTGAAAGAATAATTTACAAGATTAAAATCTGTAAATGGTGCTCTTGCTTCAACTGACGCAGACATTGTTGCATTATCAAGTCTTAAAAGTAATCCTGGAAGATGAAATGTTTCAAGGAAATAGAACAATCTATCGTATAAATTTAATTCTTCATTTATATTGAGAATTTTACTAAATTCATCAATTATTTCTTTATCCTTATCAATCTCTTTGATTAAATCATCATTTAAAAGAAATTTTTTTTCCTGAAGCTTAAAAACAGAGTATACATTGTATATAAAATTTGGGAAATCTTTAAAATCTAATTTTTTATAATATTTTTCTAAATTTAACCTCATAAAATCCATAATTTCTTCAGGGAAAAAATCTGGACAATTTTTTAACATAAAAATTTTTATAAAATCATGAGCACTTCTTAAAAATAATCCATAACCTCCAAAAATCTCATCTGAACCTTCGCCTGATATAACTACTTTTATATACTTTCTTAAATGTAGTGACAAATAATAAATAAGAATCTCATTTGGAACATTTAAAGGAAAATCTTTTATTGAAATGTATTCAGTAAGTAAATCAAAATAATCATCTTCAGGAAATAAAACTTTTTCATTATCAGTTTTAAACTGATTATTTACAATTTCACTAAAATAAAATTCATTATATCCTTCTCTATTAATTCCTATTGTAAAAGTTTTCAAATTTTTCTTAAATTTTTCAGCAATAATTGAAATTAAAACAGTTGAATCCACTCCTCCACTTAAATATGCTCCTACTGGCACATCTGCAATAAGTCTCATTAAAGTTGCTTTTCTTAAATTTTCTTTGACTTCCTTTTTTAATATTTCAAAATCAAATTCTTTTTCATTAAATGAAATATCCCAATATTTATCTTTTGAAATTAACTTATTCTGAAAAATAATTCTTTGAGCAGGTTGAAGTAATTTTATATTTTCAAAAAGAGTATTTTCAAAAAAATTAATATTATGACTTGAAAGATACATGGATAAAGCTTTTAAGTTTAATTTTTTTGAAATATTATCTGAATACATAAAAATTGCTTTTGGTTCAGAGGCAAAAATTATTGTATCATTTAAAATTGTATAAAACAAAGGTTTTAATCCAATTCTATCTCTATAAAGAAGAAGTTTCCTATTAAATCTATCATAAATTGCTATTGCAAACATTCCATTTAATTTATTTACAAAATCTTCTCCCCAATGTTTGTATGCATAAATTATTACTTCAGTATCAGAACGAGTTTTAAAATTATAACCTAATTTTAATAAATTTTCCTTTAATTCAAGAAAATTGTAAATCTCTCCATTAAAAACAATAATTATCTTTTCCTCATCATCACTCATAGGTTGATGACCACCTTCTAAATCAATAATTGATAAACGTGTATGGCCAAGAGCACAATAATCATCAATGTATACACCATTATCGTCAGGACCTCTGTGAAGTAGAGAAAAAGTCATTTTTAAAATTTTATCTTTATCTTTTTCTATTCCTGAAAAATTAAAATATCCGCAGATACCACACATTTTAAGAAGTTAAAACCGCTAAAATAACAGCCTTTTTACCAACAGATTTAACAAGATGAGGAATTGTAGAATCGTAATAGATTGAATCTCCAGGTTCTAAAATATCTTTATTTTCTCCAAGTGTTACTTCAATCTTTCCTTCAAGAACATAAATAAATTCTTCTCCATCATGTGCATAAGGTTTCTCATTTTTAACAGTTTCCTCTTCTAATGTTACAATAAAGGGTTCCATTTTTCTATTTGCTTTACCAATTCCAAGTGATTGATAAGTGTATCCATATCTTGTAATTCCATCTTTTGATGCAAATCTTGCAACATATTCTCCCTGTCCTTTTCTTACAATAGTAAAGGAATCCTTTTCCTCTTTTCCAAAAAAAACTCCAATTTTAACTTTTAAAGCTTTTGCAATTTTTAAAAGAGTTCCAAGAGATGGAGCTTCAAGATGGTTTTCTATTTGAGATAATATTGCACTTGACAAACCTGTTAATTGAGAAAGCTCCTGCAGACTTAATCCTTTAGATTCTCTTATTTCTTTTATTTTTTCACCAATTCTCATATACTTCCTCCATTTTTTATAAATTTAATCCCACAATCTATAGCTTCAATATTTTGCGGAATATATTTCAAATTCCTTTCAGATATTACATTTTCTAAACATGACTTTAAAGTATTCTCATCAACTATTTTTGTTTTTTCAATATATGCTCCAATCATTATCATATTAGCTAATCTTATATTTCCAAGCTTTAATGCTAACTCATTGGCTGGAATTGGAATTATCTCAGCATCATCTCTATTAATAATACTATTTTCAATCAAACTTGAATTATATAACACAAGACCATTTGTTTCAACTTTAGGTAAAAATTTTTCCATTGAAGGTTTATTCATAATTATTAGAGATTTAGGTTTACCAACAATTGGACTTCCAATCTCCTCATCAGAAATTACCACTGTACAATTTGCAGTTCCACCTCTCATTTCCACTCCATAAGAAGGGAAAAAAGTAACATTTAAACCTTTTTTCATTGCTGAATAAGCAAGCAAATTTCCAATAAGTATTACCCCTTGTCCTCCAAAACCTGCAATAATTACATCGTAATACATTAATCCCTCCTTTTACAACTCATCTAAGGTCTCTTTTTCTTTAAAAATACCAAGTGGATAATATGGAATCATCTCCTCTTCAACCTTTTTTAAAGCCTCTTTTGGAGATACTCCCCAATTTGTAGGACATGCAGATAGAATTTCAACAAATGATAATCCTAATCCTTTTAACTGCATTTCAACTGCTTTAAATATATATTTTCTTGCCTGTCTTATATTTGCAACTTTATTTACTGCAAATCTACCAGAAAAACATACTCCTTCTAATGTTGCAAGCATTTCGGCCATTTTTATTGGATATCCATCTCTTGTAAAATCTCTACCAAAAGGAGTTGTTGTTGTTTTCATACCAAGTAACGTTGTTGGTGCCATTTGTCCACCAGTCATTCCATATATTGCATTGTTTACAAAAATAACTGTTATATTTTCACCTCTATTTGCTGCATGAATTATCTCTGCTGTTCCAATTGCTGCAAGGTCTCCATCTCCCTGATAAGTAAAAACAAATAAATCTGGACGAGCCCTTTTTACTCCTGTAGCAACTGCTGGAGCTCTTCCATGAGGAGCTTCCACAACATCAACATTAAAGTAATCGTATAAAAAAACACTACAACCAACAGAAGCAACTCCAATTGTCTTTTCTCTTAAATTATAATAATCAAGAGCTTCTCCAACAAGTTTATGGATTATTCCATGGTGACATCCTGGACAAAAGTGAAAATGATTTTCTCTTAAACTTTTTGGTCGTGAATATACTAACTTCATTTTCTCCCTCCTGAAAAAGCTAATACAAAATTTTTAGAAATAATTCAAATTTTTGTTTGTAAAATAATAAAATTTGTTTTAAAAAAAACTTATGGAACAGATTTTACCATTTTGTAGAAGTAATATTAAAAATTTTGAATTTAAATTATTTCATGATAAAATTGAAAAATGTCCTAAATTGGTTTTTAATTTTAACAATGCAAAAGTAAAAATTAGTGAAAATCTGCAATCTGAAAAATATATTATTTTTGGGAAATACCAAGAAAAATACGTTGTTGCATGTGAAACAGATAAAATATCCAATGATTTTCACCATATAATGGGAAAATATTTTTCAAAATTTGAAGACTTAAGAACACTTGCAGGTATTGGATATGCTTTAATTAATTGGGATAAAGAAACAAAATATTGTGGAAAATGCGGAAAAATATTAAAATTTTCTAAAAAAGAAAATGTTGCTAAAATTTGTTCATCTTGCAATACCACATACTTTCCACGTTTAAATCCTGCAATTATTGTGGCGGTTATTAAAGATAAAACGCATGTTCTTGTGACAAGAAAACCTGAATGGAAAGGGAATAGATATGGACTTATTGCAGGTTTTATTGAATATGGGGAAAACATTGAAGAAACAGCTAAAAGAGAAATAACTGAAGAAACTGGAATTAAAGTAAAAAATATAAAATATATTTCAAGCCAGTTCTGGCCATTTCCGTATCAAATAATGATAGGACTTACTGCTGAATATGAAAGTGGTTATATAAACATAGATAATAAAGAACTTTGTGAAGCAAAATGGTTAAATATAAAGAATATTTCTGAGGAAATTCTACCACCTCCATCAAGCATCGCAAGATTTTTATTTGAATTTATAATTAAAATGACATAATTTGTTCTAAAACTTCTTCGGGACTTACTATAGTTCCACCAGGTCTACCATAAAATTTTACTTCTACTCCTTCTGAAACATTTAATTTAACATCTTCAAGCATTTGTCCCATATTTGTCTCAAACACAAGAACTTTTTTTATTTTTTCAGTTAATTTCTTTAAAATTTTTTCAGGAAATGGAAAAAGAGTAATTGGTCTTAAAAGTGCAACTTTTTTGCCTGATTTATTTGCTTTTTTAATTGCGGTTTTTGCAATTCTTGCAGCAGAACCAAATGCTATAAATAAAATTTCAGCATTCTCTTCCCCTTGAAACTCATACATAGTATCTTCTTTTTTTAACCTTTCATATTTTTCCCATAAATGCTTTATATGAGCTTCCATTTCTCCATCTTTAAGATATAAACTTTTAATAATCTTACCATCTCTTCCTTTTGCTCCAGTTAATGCCCATGATTTGTCATATTCAAATATTGGTTCAGGAGGTTCCAATGATATTGCTTCTTTCATTTGGCCTAAAATTGCATCTGCTAAAATAATTGCAACCATTCTGTATTTATCTGCAAGATTAAATGCTTTAAATGTTAAATCAAATAACTCTTGAACTGAATGAGGTGCAAGAACAATATTCTTATAATCTCCATGCCCTCCACCTTTTACCGCCTGAAAATAATCTCCTTGAGTTGCATTTATACCTCCAAGGCCAGGACCTGTTCTTGTCATATTAACAACAACAGCAGGCAGTTCATTCCCCGCAAGATAAGATAATCCCTCTTGCATTAGTGAAATTCCAGGACTTGAAGATGATGTCATTACTCTTGCTCCTGTAGAAGCTGCTCCAATTAACATATTAATTGATGCAACTTCACTTTCAGCTTGTAAAAATTTTCCACCATTTTTCCAGATATGTGCTGAAAGATATTCTGGAACTTCATTCTGCGGGGTAATTGGATATCCAAAATAATACTTACAGTTTGCTTTTAATGCTCCTATAGCAATAGCTTCTGTCCCTTTAATTAAATCCTTTTTACTCATTTAAAATTACCTCTTCTAAACCTTTTATTTTTACTTCCTTAACTTTGTATAATTTTTTATCTTCAGTGATAAAACAAGCATTTTCAGCTTGAGCAGTAGCTAATATAATGCAATCTGGTAGCTTCAACTTATATTTTTTTCTCAGATTTATAGTTTTCTCTTTTATTATTTCATCAATGTCAATTATTTGGAAATTTTTTAATAAATTTTTAATCTCTTTCTCCTCATTATTTTCTAAATATGGATAGGATAAAAGTTCCAATTCTGTTATAAAAGAAAGATTAGTATCTAAAATATATTTCATCTTTCCCATTCATCTCTTATTAAATTTTGCCATTTTACTGGATTATTAATCTTTTTAAAACTTTTTAATTTATATTTTGAAAAATCAATTGTTTTCTCAAAGCTATCATTATTTATAGTTTCTATAATTTTTACATCTTTTTCTGGAAAATTTTTCAAAAAATACAAAATTTTATCTAATACATTTTTATTTACCTTTAATTTAATTGTGTACATTTTAAAATTTCTCCTTTTAATGAATTTTTTAATCCTTTGATAATTTTAACTTTTACAATTTTCCCAATTAGATCTCTATCTCCTTCAAAATTTACAATTCTATTATCGTATAATCTTCCTGTAAGCTGATTTTTTTTATTTTCTCCCTCAACAAGCACCTCAAATACTTTTCCTTCACTTTTTTTATTATATTCTTCAGTAATCTTTTTTTGTAAATTTTGTAAAATAGTTAATCTTTCAAGTTTTACATTCTCTGGAATATTATCAATATTTTGAAATTTTGTAAATGGTCTTGGTGAATACTTAAATGAAAATGAAGTTATAAATCTTACTTCTTCCATAACTTGAAGAGTTTCAGCAAAATCTTTATCTTCTTCATAAGGAAATCCAACAATTAAATCTGTGGTAATAGCAATATCTGGAACAATCTCTTTTAATTTATACACCTTTTCAAGATACTCATCTTTTGTATATTTTCTATTCATTAATTTTAAAATTTTATCTGAACCTGACTGTAATGGTAAATGTAAATGATTGCATAGTTTATCAATTTCTTTAAAAGCTATCATTAAATCTTCATTAAAATCTTTAGGATGTGAAGTGGTAAATCTTATCCTTTGAATTCCCTCAATTTCAGATACCTTATACAATAACTCTGCAAAAGTTATTTCTCCCTCTATATTTTTCCCATAAGAATTAACATTCTGACCAAGCAATGTAATTTCTTTTACCCCTTTTTCAGCTAAAATTTTAACTTCTTCTATAATATCATTACTTTTTCTTGAATATTCTCTTCCTCTCACATAAGGGACAATACAGTAAGAACAGAAATTATTACATCCTTGCATTATTGTTACATATGCTTTTAAGCCATATTTATCGTATGGATTTGTGAAAACATTTATAGAAGAAATTGATGAATAAAATTGGGTTTCAACAACCTTTACATCGTCATTTAAACATCTTTCTACAATTTCTGGTAATTTATGAATGTTATGAGTTCCTATAACAAAATCAACATATGGAGCTTTTTCTAATATCCTTTCTCCATATTCCTGAGCAACGCACCCCATTATTCCAAGGATAATTTTTTTATTTTTATCTTTTTTAATTTTTCCTATTCTTCCAGCTTCACTAAAAACCTTATGTTCTGGTTTTTCTCTAACACTACAAGTATTGATAATTATAATATCAGCTTCATAAATATTATTAACTTTCTTCAATCCCAGTTCTTTTTCAAGTAAAATTCCTGCTTGAATTGAATCATTTTCATTCATCTGACATCCAAATGTTTTTATAAAATATTTTTTGCACATAATTTTTCTATAGGGCATTTTTCACATAAAGGTCTTATAGGTTTACAAATGTTTTTTCCATGTAATACAAACAAATTATTAATTTCTTTCCATATTTCAACTGGCAACAAATCCATAAGTTCAAATTCAGTTTGCTCTGGTGTTGAAGTATTGACCCAGCCCAACCTATTTGAAATTCTATGGACATGAGTATCAACACAGATTGCTGGTTTCCCACACCCTACACTTAATACAAGATTTGCAGTTTTTCTTCCTACCCCTTTTAACTTCATCAATTCTTCAAATTCACAAGGAACTTTTCCCTTATATTTTTCTATTAAAATTTTTGAAATATTATAAATTTGATATCCTTTTCTTTTATAAAATCCTGCTGGATAAATTAATTTTGCAATCTCTTCAGGAGTTAAATTCACCATCTTATATGGATTATCTGCATATTTAAATAATCTTTGAGATGCTTTTTCAGTAACTTCATCTTTTGTTCTTAATGAAATTATACAAGAAATTAAAATTTTATAAGGGTCTTTATATTTATTCACAGCACAAAGTTTATCTTTATAAAATTTTTTTAGAATTGAAATAACTTCTTTAAAATTCACAATTTCACAATCTTTCCAAATTTTTCCTTTTTTTCATTAAATTCTTTTTCTTCAATAATTAATAAATCAATTCCCATATCAATTTTTTCTGCAATAAAATTGTATAAATCTTCATAAATATTCCAAAAATCTTCTTTTGGAATTTTATCAACAACAATTATCAAATCTAAATCAAATGAACTTGATAAAAATAAACCTTTTATAAATTTAAAAGAAAATTTAATTTCCTCTGAGATTTCTTTTAATTTTTCATACAATTCCTCTTTATTTACAAATAAATTTTTTAAAGAATCTGATGATACTATTGTTTGCCACATAGATTATCCTCTAAAATTACTTCCACCAAACCTTCAATTGTAAAATTTTTTGCCTCTAATGTTGGATTTAAACTGAAATTTTTTAATGTTTGAGATGTTATTGGACCGATTGAAACAAGTTTTACATTTTTTAATAAACTTAAATTTCCATCAATCATTTTAATAAAATTTTTTACAGTTGAAGAACTTGTAAAAGTGATATAATTAATTTCACCCTTTTTTAATAAATCCAATACCTCATCCCTATTATCCTTTGGCATAACTGTTTTATATGCAATTACAACATCAATTTCTCCTCCTAATTCTTTAATTTTTTCTGGCAAAATTTCTCTTGCAACTTCTGCACGGGGAAGAAGAAATTTTTTACCTTTTATTCCATATTTTTTTAATCCTTCAATTATATACTCAGCTTGATACTTTTCTGGAATGTAATCTGGCTCTATTCCAAAATCTCTAAAAATTTTTGCTGTTTTTGGTCCAATTGTGCAAATTTTCAATCCATATAGTTCTCTTATATCTTTTTTATAATACCTTAACCTATTTAGGAAAAACTTAACTCCATTTACGCTTGTAAAAATTATCCAATTATAGTTTCTTAAATTTATTATTGCTTTATCAAGACTTGAATAATCATCTGGTTCAGTAATTTCTATTGTTGGAAATTCAATTACATAAGCACCTTCTTCTTCAAGTTTTTTTGTAAGTTCACTTGCCTGTTCCCTTGCTCTTGTAACAATTATTTTTTTTCCAAATAAAGGTTTTATATCAAACCATCTTAATTTCTCTCTTAATTTAACAACTTCACCAACAACAATTATTGCAGGAGGTTTAATCTGTTTTTTATTTGCAATATCCACAATATTTTCAAGGGTTCCTGTAATTGTTTGTTGATATGGCATTGTGCCCCATCTAATTATTGCAACAGGAGTAGAAATGTCTCTTCCATTTTCTATTAATTTTTCCACAATATATGGTAGATTTTTAACCCCCATATAAAACACAAGAGTTCCAATCCCAGTAGATATTTTATCCCAATGAATTTTTGAATATTCAGTATCTTCTCTTTCATGACCAGTTATAAAAGCTACAGAAGAGGTAAAATCTCTGTGAGTAAGTGGAATTCCCGCATAAGCAGTGGCCCCTGAGGCAGAAGTTATTCCAGGAATAACTTCAAAAGAAATTCCATTTTTCACAAGTTCTTCAGCTTCCTCCCCTCCTCTACCAAAAATATATGGATCCCCCCCTTTAAGTCTAACAACAATTTTTCCTTCTTTCGCTTTTTCAACAATTAATTTATTAATTTCAGTCTGATTTAATGTATGACAGCCCCCTTTTTTCCCAACATAAATTAATTCTGCTCCTTTTTTTGAATATTCTAATAATTTTTTATTTGCAAGATAATCGTAAATGATTACATCTGCTATTTTAATTTTTTCTATAGCTCTTAAACTAATCAAATCTTCTTTTCCAGGTCCAGCTCCAACCAAATAAACTATCTGTTTTTTCATCATTACTCCTTAAAATTCTGATTATAAACCTTTTCTAAAATTTCTTTTCCACCTTTATTTAAAATTCTTTTTGCAAGCTCTTTTCCTAAAATTTCATAATTTTCAACTCTACCTGTTAATTCATCTTTAATAAAATTACTACCATCAACATCTGCTACAAATCCTATTAATTTTAAATATTTTTCTTCAATTTTTGCAAAAGCCCCTATTGGAACCTGACACCCTCCTTCAAGCTCTTTTAAAAAGGCTCTTTCACACGAAACTTCAATAAAAGTATTTTCATCATTTAAAAAGGTTATTATATCCAAAATCTTTTCATCATCTTTTCTAATTTCAATTCCAAGAGCTCCCTGACCTATTGCAGGTATCATTACATCTACATCAAGATACTCTGTAATTTTTTTCTCAAATTTCATCCTCTTTAATCCAGCAACTGCTAAGATAATTCCATCATATTCACCTTTTTCTAATTTTTTTAATCTTGTATCAACATTTCCTCTTAAATCTTTAATTTTAAAATCATTTCTTAGATTTTTTAATTGTGATTTTCTTCTTAAACTGCTTGTCCCAATAATTGAATTTTCTGGCATATCTTTAAGCTTTTTCCCGTTTCTTGACAAAAATGCATCTCTGTAATCTTCTCTCTTTGTAATAACTGGCAAATAAAGTCCTTCTGGGAAAAATGTTGGAACATCTTTCATACTATGCACTGCCAAATCTACTTCTTCTCTTAACAATGCTTCTTCAATTTCTTTTACAAATAATCCTTTACCTCCAACTTTTGCAAGGGGAACATCTAAAATTTTATCTCCTTTTGTTTTTATAATTTTTAATTCAACTTTTACTGATTTATGTTTTTGTTCTATTTTACTTTTAACAAAATTTGCCTGCCATAAAGCAAGCTTACTTCCTCTTGTTCCAATAACTATCTTTTCCATAGAATTCTCTTTTAAAGATTAAAAATTTTTCTTATTACATTTTCAACTTCTGTTTTTGAAAGATTTAGTTCTTGAAAATTTTTTAAATTTACACTTGGTTCATGAAGTAGTCTGTGAACTATAACATTTACCATATGGTTAATAATTTCCTTTTCTCTATCATTAATTCCGTTTAATTTTTTTAAATATTTTTCTTTTTCCTCATTTGCAATTTTTTCAAATTTATTTCTAAATTCAACAATCAATGGTGCAATATCTAAACTTTCAAGCCATTTTAGAAATTTTTGTGCCTCTTGAGCAACAATTATTTCAGCTTTTTCAGCTTCACTTTTTCTTGCTAAAATATTTTTCTCAACAATATCTTTTAAATCATCAATATCGTATAAATAAATTCCATCTATATTATTTATCTTTGGGTCAATATCTCTTGGCACAGCTATATCAATCATAAACAATGGTTTATATTTTCTATTTTTAGCTATCTCTTTCATCTTTTCAAATTCCACAACAAAATAGGGTGCACCTGTGGAACTAATAACTATATCAACTTTTTCCATAATAAAATATCTATTTTCAAAATTTACTGGATGTCCTTTAAATTCATCAGCAAGTTCTACAGCTTTTTCATAAGTTCTATTAGCAACAAATATTTCACTTGCTCCATTTGAAATTAAATGTTTTGCAGCAAGTTCACACATTTCACCAGCACCGATTAACAAAATTTTTTTACCAATTAATGAATCAAAAATTTTTTTTGCAAGTTCAACAGCAGCAAAGCTAATTGATACTGCACTATTTGCAATTTCAGTTTCAGTTCTAACTTTTTTTGCAACAAAAAAAGTTCTATGTAACAATTTATTTAAAACCTTTCCTGTAGTTTTAGTTTTAACTGCAATTCTATAAGCATCTTTTATCTGGCCAATTATTTGAGGTTCTCCAACAACTAATGAATCAAGACTTGAACCTACTCTAAAAATATGCCTTATAGCTTCGTAATTATTATAAAAATATAGATGGTTTACAAATTTTTCTGGCAAAATTTTATGAAATTCAGCAATAAATTCAATTATTATATTTTTTAAATTTTCACTATTTTCTGGTGAAACTGCATAAATTTCTACTCTATTACATGTTGATAAAATAAGACATTCATCTATTCCTTTACGATTTTTTAATTTGGATAAAGCTTCCTGCAAAATAAATTCTTGAAAAGCAATTTTTTCTCTAACTTCAACAGGAGCTGTTTTATGATTTAACCCACAAACAATTATATTATTTATCATCTTCTATCTATTTGCATAAGTATGAAGTCCAGGTAATAATAGATTTACCCCTAAAAAAGTAAAAAGAACAACACAAAATCCAATAATTGAAAAAATTGCACTTTTTTTACCTCTCCAACGTGCATTAATTCTACCATGAAGTAAAGCAGCATAAACAAACCAAGTAATTAAGCTCCAAGTTTCTTTAGGGTCCCAACTCCAGTAAGACCCCCAGGCTTGAGATGCCCAAATAGAACCTGTAATAATTCCAAAGGATAGCAATGGAAATCCTATTGAAATGCATAAATAATTTAAGTTATCAAGGGTTTCAAGTGATGGTAACCTAAAAAATAAAACACTTAATTTTTTGTTTTTTAAAAATTTTAGCTGTATTAAATATAAAATACCAATTCCACATGCAATTGCAAACATTCCATTTCCCATAAAAGAAAAAATTACATGTAAAGGTAACCAAATACTCTGAAGTGATGGGGGAAGGTTTGTAATTTTACAAGGTAAAAAAATAGCAATTATCATTAAAAAAGTAGAAAAAAATATGCTAAATGCACAAATTCCTTTTGCTTTATATTTAATATCAATTAAAATTTGGAAAAAAATAATTACAAGAGCAAAAAATGTTAATGCTTCATAAAGGGTTGTGACTGGAAAGTGCTTGGCTTTATAAAATCTTATAAAAAAATTTATCAAATGAAAAACAAAACCTAAAATTAATGCTTTTTTGGAATAATTTAAAAAAATATCATTTAATTTAACAAAAAAATATATTAAAAAAACTGAAGAAGTTAAATAAAAAATTACAACCAAATAGAAAAAAAATCTTTCCATCATTTAATTTTAATATTAAACCCAAAAATTTTTTTTATTTTATCTTGAACTTTTGCAAAATTTCTATTTTTTATTAATTCTAAAACATCTTCATTTAAAAATTTGTAAAATTTTTCTCTATTTTTATCAGAGGTTTCTCCTTGTGTCAATTGCTTTTCTCTAATCTTTTCCATTATCTCAGCTAAAACCTCATATTCATTACCTATTAACTTTTTTATATTCTCCTTTAATAATCTTGATAATGCAGGACTTACTCCACTTGTAGAAATTGCTATTTTTATTCTTCCCTTATCAACAATTGAAGGTATTACAAAATCTGTATTAATTGAAGAAGTTGCATTATTTACTAAAATATTTCTTTTTTTAGCTTCAAAAAATATAAAATCATTTATTTTTTTATCAGAAGTGCATGCAAATACCATAAATGCACCTTCCATATATTTTGGAGAATATTTATCCCTAATAATTTCAATTTTTTCTTTAAACATTAAAATTTTTTCTGTAACATCAGGAGAAACAACTCTTATCTTACAATCATATTTCATTAAAGTTAAAATTTTTCTTTCTGCAACATTTCCTCCACCAAAAAAAACACATAATTTATCTTTTAAATTTAAAAATATTGGGAAAAAAATCATACTGATTTATTTATCATACAACTAAAAGTAATTGCAATATAATATTTTTTTTGTTATTTTCAATTAATAAATTTAAAAAGAGGTTAATCATGCAAAATAATGATTTATTAAAGAAAAAAGAGGAAGCATTAAAAGTTGCTATGCTTCAAATTGAAAAGCAATTTGGTAAAGGTTCTATAATGAAACTTGGAGAGAAGAAAAAATTAGATGTTCCTGTTGTTAGCACAGGTTCAATTTCACTTGATGCAGCAATTGGAGTTGGAGGTATTCCAAAAGGTAGAATTATTGAAATTTTTGGACCTGAAGCTTCAGGAAAAACAACTCTTGCCCTTTCAGTAATATCACAATGCCAGAAAGAAGGGGGAGTTGCAGCATTTATTGATGCTGAACATGCTCTTGATTTAAATTATGCTGAAAAGTTGGGAGTAAATACTAAGGATGTTCTAATTTCCCAGCCAGATTATGGAGAACAGGCTCTTGAAATTGCAGATATTTTAGTTCGTAGTGGAGGAGTTGATATTATAGTTGTTGATTCAGTTGCAGCACTTGTTCCAAAAGCTGAAATTGAAGGAGAGATGGCTGATACTAACATTGGACTTCAGGCAAGATTAATGTCAAAGGCTTTAAGAAAATTGACCGCTCTTATAAGTAAAACAAATATCATTTTGATTTTTATAAATCAAATAAGAATGAAGATAAATACTTTTTCTTTTGGAGCTAATCCTGAAACAACAACAGGTGGTAATGCGTTAAAATTTTATGCTTCTTTAAGACTTGATATTAGAAAAATTGCTTCAATAAAAAAAGGAAATGATACAATTGGTGCAAGAACAAGAGTTAAAGTTGTAAAAAATAAAGTTGCACCCCCATTTAAAATTGCAGAATTTGATATAATTTATGGAAAGGGAATAAATAGAACAGGAGAATTAATTGATATAGGGGTGGAGAAAAAAATTATAAAAAGAGTTGGTGCATGGTATTCTTATCAAGATACAAGGCTTGGCCAGGGAAGAGACAATGCAATTGAGTTTTTAGAAGAGCATCCTGAAATAATGAAAGAAATTGAAAAAAAGGTTTATGAAGCATTAAACTTAAAATATCCTTTTGATAAACAAGAGGATAAAGATGAACATAAATGAAATTTTAAAAATTGCTTTTAAAATCAAAGCTTCAGATATACATTTAAAAGTTGGAAGACCACCAACATTTAGAGTTAATGGAAAACTTTTACCTTTAAAAGATGCCCAAAATTTAACACCAGAAGATATGGAAAATATTGTAAATACAGTTTTAAATGAACTAAAAAAGAAAGAATTTAAAGAAAGGCTTGAAGTTGATTGTGCTTATGGAATTGAAGGGATAGGAAGATTTAGAGTAAACTTATTTTATCAAAGAGGAGTAATTTCAGGAGTGTTTAGGGCAATTCCTACAGAAATTCCTGATATTGACAGCATAAATTTGCCTCCAGTTATAAAAAAAATCGCTATGGAAGAAAGAGGACTTGTTCTTGTTACTGGAATTACAGGAAGTGGTAAATCAACAACTCTTGCGTCAATGATAAACTATATTAACCAAAACAAACAAGCGCATATTTTAACGATTGAAGACCCAATAGAATTTTTACACAAAGACAATAAATGCGTTATAAATCAAAGAGAAATTGGAGCTGATACATTAAGCTTTGCAAATGCATTAAGGGCTGCATTAAGACAAGACCCAGATATAATTTTAGTTGGAGAAATGAGAGATTTAGAAACTGTTGAAACTGCATTAGAAGCAGCTGAAACAGGACACCTTGTAATGAGCACACTTCATACATTAAATGCTAAAGAAACAATAAATAGAATAATTTCAATGTATCCACCTCATCATCAACAACAAGTAAGGTTTCAACTCGCTGGAGTAATTAAAGGAATAATTTCTCAAAGGCTTATTGTCAGGAAAGATGGAAAAGGAAGGGTTCCTGCATGTGAAATATTAAGAACTTCAGCAAGGGTAAGAGATTGTATAATAAATCCTGAAAAAACAAATGAACTTGAAGATGCAATGATTCAGGGACATGTAACTTATGGTATGCAAACTTTTGATATGAGTTTATTAGATTTATATCAAAGAGGTTTAATTACATTTGAAGAAGCAATGAAAAATGCTGAAAAACCAGATGATTTTGCTTTAAAAGCTCAAGGTATAACTGATGCATCTGACGCAATTACCAATGAAGATAGTGAAATTACTAAGTATTAATTTTTTAATTCTAATTATTTTTTCTTTAAATCTTTTTTCTCAAAATTCAATAATTGATTATTTTCATGAAGAATTAACAACCAAAGATTTTGATTTTAAAATAATTGATGCAAAATTTAAAATAAAAACTATTTTTGGAAAACAAAAATTAAAATTGAAAAATTATAATTTAGAAGAAATTTACCCTAATATTTACAAATTAACACTTTATTTTAAAAAGAAAAAAGGGATTTTTAACTTTAAAGAAAAACAGGAAATCTATTTTTTCTACAATAAAAGAGTGATTGTTTTTAAAACAGATTATGGAAAAAGAAAATATGAAATTAATCTTTTCAAATATGTAAAATATGAAGTAAAATATAATAGATGCATAAGAAGAGTTTCTCCAGTTAGATTTACATTTAAATTAAAAATGAAAAAAGGTAAAATTTATTTAACTTTTGAATTTTTTAGATATTAGCTTCCTGCAATATATGCCTGACCAGCGGAAATTCCACCATCATTGGGAGGTATTTTAGAATGAAAATAAACATTGAAGTTTTCTTTTTTTAATCCCATGATTAAATTTTCTGTTAAAATTTTATTCTGAAAACAGCCTCCACTTAAAACAACCCTATTTAAATTAAATTCTTCTTTTACTCTTTTACAGATTTCAATAAATCCATAAATTATTGAAAAGTGAAAACTCATCGCTATTTTTTCAATTGAGTATCCTCTCTTTTTCATATCTATAATGTGTGAAATTAAAATATAAGGCTCTAAATTAAAACCTTTTACAATATCTTTAAAAATTTCAGGCTTTCCCTTATAATTTAATGAAATTGCCTCAAGTTCCATTGCAGGTTGACCTTCATAATTTGAATAATGCCTTAATCCAATTATTGAACTTACTGCGTCAAAAAGTCTTCCAAGACTTGAACATTCAACTATATTTAGATTTTTTTCTATCATTTTTTTTATAAATTCTCTTTTTTTATCATCAATTTCAATAATTTCATTATTTATTCCAAGTTTAAACAAAAAATATAAACCAAGTCTCCATATTTCTTTAATTGCTTTTTCTCCACCTATTAAACCGAAATATTCAATATGGCCAATTCTTTTGAAATTTTTTTCATTCGCAATTAAAATTTCTCCTCCCCATATTTTACCATCAATACCAAAACCAGTTCCATCGCATGAAATTCCTATTACATCACCAGTTAAGCCATTTTCAGCCATACAGCTTGTAATATGAGCATGATGATGTTGAATTTTTATAATTTTTCTATCTTTATATTTTTTTAAAGCATAATTTGTTGAAAAATAATCAGGATGCAAATCTACAGCAATAATTTCAGGGTCCACTGAAGTTATCCTTTTCATTAATTTTTCTGTTTCAATAAAAAAATCTCTTGCAAGTGGATTCTCAAGGTCTCCAACATGAGGACTTAAAAAAAGAAAATTATCTTTTATAATTGCAATTGAATTTTTTAAATTTCCACCAAGTGCCATAACTTTTTTTAATTTTTTAGATAAAATTAGTGGCGCCGGTGAAAATCCCCTTGAATGCCTTAATGTTACAGGTTTTGAATTAAATACTGATACTATGGAATCATCGCATCTAACAACTATTTCCCTATTGTGAAGAATATAATAATCTGCAATTTCTTTTAGTCTTTCCTTTGCTTCCTGATTATCAATACAGATTGGCTCATCAGTTTTATTTGCACTTGTCATTACAAGATAATCAATTTCATTCAAAAGTAAATGATGAAGTGGAGTGTATGGTAACATTATTCCATAGGTGGATAAATTTGGAGATACATTTTCTGCAATAATTGAGTTTTTCTTTTTTTTCAGTAAAACTATTGGAGAAATAGAGGAGGTTAAAATTTTTTCTTCAATTTCTGAAACATGTGCAATTTTTTTTACTGAATTTATATCTTTTACCATAATTGCAAATGGCTTTTCTTCTCTTAATTTTCTTTTTCTCAATTTTTCAACTGCGAAAAAATTTGTTGCATCAACTGCAAGATGAAAACCTCCAAGTCCTTTTATAGCTACAATTTCACCATTTTTTAAAATTTGTGCACATTTTTTTATAATCTCAAAATCTGATAATCCATCTTGAATTTCAGGAAAAATTGAGAGATGAGGTCCACATTCAGGGCAGGCAATAGGTTCTGCATGAAATCTCCTATCAAGAGGATTTTCATATTCTTTTTTACAGGTTTCACAAATTTTAAATTTTGACATTGATGTATTTACTCTGTCATAAGGGATATCTTTTATAATTGTTAATCTTGGGCCACAGTTTGTGCAGTTAATAAATGGATAAAGATATCTTCTATCTTTTGGATTAAAAAGTTCCTTTAAGCAATCTTCACATGTTGCAATATCAGGAGGGATAAAGATAGATTTTTCATTTAATTTTTCAGAGTGAATTATTCTAAAATCTGAAAATTTCCTTGAAGCTTTTATCTTTTTTATTTCAATTTTTGTAATTTTTGATGCTGGAGGAGAATTTTTTTTAACTTCTTCAATGAAATCATTTAATCTAGATTGTGTGGTTTCAATTTCAACAAGAACGCAATCTGAACGATTTTTAACAAATCCCTTAAGATTTAATTTTTTTGCAACTCTATAAATGAAAGGTCTAAAGCCAACACCCTGAACAATGCCAAAAAATTTTATCTGGAATTTTTTATTCATTAATTTTTTAAAAATTTTTTTATCAATTTTTGGCCAATAATTATAATCTTCCCAGGCTTAATAAGAAAAGCAAATCAAATTCCAAGTTCTTCTTTACTTTTTATAATAAACTTATTTTCTTCAATTTCTTGTATTGATTTTTCAAGTAGCTTTCTATTTTTTTCAATGCATTTTTAAATTGTTTTTTTAAATTGTTTATAAATTCAGGGGTCAATTCATCTAATTTCAGCAACTAAAGATTTTGCCTTACCATATTTTTTAAATTCTTTTATTAATAATTTTATCATATTTA
>CAZQKL010000025.1:0-20131 GCA_964593895.1 uncultured bacterium | reverse complement strand
GAAATGAAAGATTTCAAAGATGAGATGAGAGCCTTCAAAGATGAAATGAAAGATTTTAAAGAATATGTAAAGGAAGAACATAAAAGGATGAATAAGCAATGGGGAGCACTTGCTAACAAAATGGGAACAATTGTTGCAGATATAATATATCCGTCTACAAGACCTGTTATTGAAAAGTATTTTAATTGTGAAATTACAGAAATATCAATGAATATAAGGAGAAAAAGGAAAGATGTAAAAGATGAATATGATGTTTTAGCTATTTCTGATGATACTCAAAAAGTTTTTATAATTGAAGTAAAATCTTCTTCAAGAAAAGCTCATGTAGAAGAATTTTTAAACAAAAAAATTCCTAAATTTCAAATTTTATATCCTGAATATAAAAATTATAAAATCATCCCTATTCTTGCAACACTGAGGTTTGAAAAAGAAATGGTGGATTATCTTACTGAAAGAAACATCTATGCTATGGCATATAAAGAATGGGAATATATGGATATTTTAAATATTAATCAAGTAAAAATTTAGGATAAAAGCCGGCAACAGCCGGCTTTCTTCTTTTATTATGAAAGTATTTTCATAATCTCTTTAAAATTTTTAATTAAACTTTCTCCTTTTTTCTCAAGATAATCTTTATATGCCTCAAAATCTTCTATTGGTTTTCTTGCAACTCCATCTTCCATAGCAGCTTTAGCAACATTTATTGCCATTCTTGTTAAAACTCTTGGGTCAAAAGGTTTTGGAATTATATATTCAGGACCAAATTCAAGTTTATCAACATTGTAAGCTTTTAACACATACTCAGGAACTTCTTCTTTAGCAAGCTCACTTAATGCTTTACTTGCAGCAAGTTTCATATTTGGAGTTATCTTTCTTGCTCTAACATCAAGAGCACCTCTAAATAAAAACGGAAAACATAATACATTATTAACTTGATTAGGATAATCACTTCTTCCAGTAGCAACAATTGCATCCTTTCTCACTTCATAAACTTTTTCAGGTCTGATTTCAGGGTCAGGATTTGCCATTGCAAAAATAATTGGATTTTCAGCCATCTTTTTCACCATTTCCTGGCTAACAACATCTTTTTTTGAAACTCCAATAAATAAATCTGCTCCTTCCATTGCTTCTTCAAGAGTTCTTTTATTAGTATCTGATGCAAATTCTTCTTTGTATTTATTCATTCCAATTTCTCTTCCTTTATAAATCACCCCTTTGGAATCACACATGATAATGTTCTCTTTTTTTGCTCCAGCAATTAAAAGCATTTTAGCAATTGCAATTCCCGCAGCACCTGCTCCATTCATTGCAATTTTAACTTCACTAATCTTTTTCCCTACAATTTCAAGAGCATTCATTACCGCTGCAGTAACAATAACTGCTGTTCCATGCTGGTCATCATGAAATACTGGGATATCAAGCTCTTCTATTAATTTCTCCTCAATATAAAAACATTCTGGAGCTTTTATATCTTCAAGATTTATTCCTCCAAAAGTTGGAGCTATTAATTTACAAACTTTAATAACATCATCTGGATCTTCAGAATCAATTTCAATATCAAATACATTTACATCAGCAAATCTTTTAAAAAGCACTCCTTTACCTTCCATAACAGGTTTTGAGGCAAGTGCACCTATATTTCCAAGACCAAGCACAGCTGTTCCATTTGAAATAACTGCAACAAGATTGCTCTTTCCAGTATATTCATATACTTTTTCATTATCTTCAGCAATTATTTTACAAGGTTCTGCTACACCAGGAGTATATGCAATTGATAATTCATTCTGAGTAAAGCAAGGTTTAGAAGGAATAACTTCAAGTTTGCCAGGTCTTGGTTTGCTATGGTAATTTAAAATATCTTTTAGTGGTATTTTTGCCATAATTTCACCTCCATATAAAATTCTGAATACTGTATACAACAAAAAAATTGTTTTGTAAATCTAATTTTTTATGTTATTCTTTTTTTATGCAATATTTTTTGCGATTAGTCCAATATTTAAAACCACATAAAAAAAGAATTGTTCTTGCAATAATTTCATTAATTATTGTTGGAGTAACTTCATCAGGGACAGCATATCTTGTAAAACCAGTTCTTGATGATATTTTTATAAATAAAAACCAAAAAATGCTATACCTTATCCCAATTGTTGTAATTTTGCTATACGCAATAAAAGGTTTTTTCAATTTTTTACAGACATATTTAATTGGATTTATTGGTCAAAAGATTGTTTCAGATATCAGAGTGGAACTTTTTGAAAATATAATTTATCTTCCTATGAGATTTTTTAATAAAACTCCAACTGGGTCAATAATCTCAAGGCTTTTATATGATGTTTCTTTAATTCAGAATGCGGTTACAAATTCTTTAAGTGGAATTATTAGAGATAGTGTAACAATAATTTCCCTTATTGTGGTTGCTTTTATAAGAGAACCTGTGCTTGCAAGTATTACTCTTTACGTTTTACCTGTTGCGGTATTACCTGTTATAAAACTTGGGAAAAAATCAAAAAAAGCAAGCAAAAAAAATCAACTTCAGGCAGGGGACCTATCTTCATGTGCACATGAAACCATTACAGGGATAAAAATAGTAAAAGCTTTTTTATCAGAAAAAGAGGAATTAAAAAAATTTGTAATTGAAAATGAAAAATTTTTTAAAACTTTAATGAAAAAAATCAAATATAGGGCATTATCTTCTCCATTAATGGAACTAATTGGAGCATTAGTTGCTGCATTTGTAATTTGGTATGGAGGATATCAGGTTATAAAGGGAAATTCAACACCAGGAATATTCTTCTCTTTTTTAACTGCGGTTTTTATGATGTATCAGCCAATAAAAGGAATTTCCAAGAGAAATTTTCAAATTCAAGAAAGCATTGCAGCAGCTGAAAGAATTTTTTCAATTATTGATAAGGAAAAAGAAAAAGATACAGGTAAAATTGAACTTAAAGAATTTAGAAAAGAAATAAAATTTGAGCATGTTTATTTTAAATACAATGAAAATTCAGAGGATTACGATTTAAAAGATATAAATCTTGTTATTCCAAAAAATAAAAAAATAGCTCTTGTTGGTGAAAGTGGTGGTGGAAAATCAACAATAATTAATCTTATTCCAAGATTTTATGATGTTAATAAGGGAAAAATAACAATTGATGGCATTGACATAAGAAATTTTACTCTGAAAAGTTTAAGAAAAAATATTGCAATTGTTTCTCAAGATATTATTTTATTTAATGACACAATTGAAAATAACATTAAATATGGAAATCCTGACGCTACAACTGAGGAAATTATTGAAGTAGCAAAAAATGCAAATGCTTACAATTTTATTATGAAATTACCAGATGGATTTAAAACAAATGTTGGTGAAAAAGGTGTAAGACTTTCAGGAGGAGAAAAACAGAGAATTGCAATTGCAAGGGCTTTTCTAAAAAATGCTCCTATACTTTTACTTGATGAACCAACTGCATCTCTTGATTCTGAATCTGAAAAAGAAGTTCAGAAGGCGTTGGAAAGACTTCTTATTGGAAAAACTGCGTTAATTATTGCTCATAGATTATCAACAATAATTGATGCTGATAGGATATATGTAATAAAAAATGGTCAAATTATAGAAGAAGGGACTCATGATGAACTTATCAAAAAAAATGGAGAATACACAAGATTATACAAAATTCAGTTCAACTTCACTTCCAGTGGTAGCAATAATTGGAAGACCTAATGTAGGGAAATCTACCCTTTTTAATAGAATTTTAAAAGAAAATAGAGCAATGGTTGATGACACTCCTGGAGTTACTGTTGATAGATTATATTCTATAGCCCAAATTGATGATAAAAAATTTATACTTATTGACACTGGTGGTATAACTTTTGACGAGAATGAAGAGATAGAAGCTCAAATAAAACAGAATGCACTTTTGGCAATTGAAGAAGCAGATTTAATTCTTTTTGTCCTTGATGGGAAAGAGGGAATTACTCATCTTGATGTTGAGATAAACAACTTATTAAGAAAATCTGAAAAAAGTATAATTTATGTTGTAAACAAAATTGATTCAAGAAAAGATGAGAAAAACATTGTAGAATTTTATCAATTAGGAATTGAAAAATTCTTCCCTATATCTGCAGTTCATAAAATTGGACTTGTTGATTTATTTATTGAAATTTATAATGAACTTCCTTTTATTGAAGAAATTAAAAATGATGAAAAATTAACTAAAATTGGAATAATTGGAAGACCAAATACTGGAAAATCGTCTCTTGTAAATAAGCTTCTTGGCTATGAAAGAGTAATTGTCTCTCCAAATCCAGGAACAACAAGAGACCCAGTTGATACTCTTTTTGAATTTAAAAACAAAAAATATATACTCACAGATACAGCAGGAATAAGAAGAAAAAGTAGAATTAGCTATAAATTAGAAAAATTTTCTGTTATTAAAGCAATACAAACAATTGAAAATAGTGATATTATTCTTCTTATGATTGATGCTTCAGAGGGCGTAACAGACCAGGATAAAAAACTTGCAAGATTAATTGATACAAGAGGAAAAGGTTTAATAATTCTTTTGAATAAATGGGATTTATTGAAAGGTAAAGTTAATGAAAATTATATAAAAGCAGTTGAAGGAGAACTCTCTTTTGTTGATTATGCTCCTCTTCTTACAATTTCAGCTTTAACTGGAATGAATGTAAAAAAAATATTCAATCTAATTGAAAAAATATCAAAATTTCAAAATAAAAGATTAAAGACATCAGAATTGAATAAATTTATCCATGAAATTATGAATTTTACTCCACCTCCATCATATAGAGGAAAAAGAGTTAAAATAAACTATATTACTCAGGTTGAAACAAATCCTCCAAAATTTATTGGTTTTACAAATTTTCCTGAAGGGATAAAAGAACCATACAAAAGATTTTTAATTAATAAATTGAGAGAAAAATTTAAATTTACAGGTGTTCCAATAAGATTGTATTTTAAAAAGAAAAATTAAACTTTAAAGCTTTTAAATATTGGTAAATTAACCTTAACAACTTTATAGCCTGATAGTGCTTTTGCTCCTCTATCGTATATTTTTAATTTTGCTTTAATTTTCTCAATCCTATTTTCATATATTGAAATGATTTTCTTCTCAAGTTCAATATTTTTTTCTAAAATATTTTTTAAAATTTTAACTTTATCTTTTATAACTTTATCTTTTATTTTTTCCCAATTCTCCCATATTAATGAAATTTTTTTTTCAATATCTTTAAGTTCATTTATTAGTTTTTGTCTTAAATCCATCAATTCTTTTAGTTCATCTTCATAAATCTCCTCTTTTTTTAATATTTTAAAAATTTTCGTATTAATTTCATAAATCTTGGCATAAATATCTATCTCTTTATCAATAAGTTCACTTTTCATTACCAATTAATCCTGAAATATATTTTAACCTTTCAACAAAATATGAAAAGTTTCCTTTTTCCTTTAATAAATTTTTCTCAATCTTTTTTATATCTTCTGAAGTAATGTTTGAAATCTCAACTTTAATAATGCCATAATCTTCATTTAATACTTTATTCAAAAAATTTTTTAAATTCTCTATTATACCATTTTTTGAAAAAAATAGTTTTTTTAATTGAACTTTTTCTTTTTTTATGCTTTCTTTTAACAATTTTTCATCAATTATTATTGTTTCATCTTCTTTTGATTTTATCCCAATTGAATACAATTTATTAACAATACTCTCGTTAAACTTTTTAGAATTATCTTTATTTATCCCAAGAATTTCAAGCTCTTTTATATAATTTTTGTCTAATTTTATATCAATTCCTTTTTCAGAAACTTTGTAATAATCATGAAAAAAAGCAAGCTTCATTCCCCTTTTAATTAATAACAATCCCAAATCATTCTCAAGCTCATTTCCTTCTGATAAATAATTATTAATTAAACCAATAATTGAATTGTAATTTGAAACAAACTCTTTAATTTTATTAAATATTTCCTCATCATTATCAGTTATTTTAAAAGTTGCATTTTCTATCTTCTTCTTCACTCTCACTGTTAAAGAATTGTAAACAAATATATCTGTATGAGATTTCAATTCTTTTCCATTTATGCTGATTTCTGCATCTTGACCATTTTGTAAAATATTTGGGAAATAAGTTTCGTTATTTAATGGATTTTCAGCAATTATTCCAAGTGAATGAAAAACATTGTTATCATCATCAATTATTATTTTTATATTTCCAGTTAAAACATTTTTTAAATACAATCTATCATTTTCTATGTAAGCAAAAACTCCATGCTCTTTTGTCCCACCATCTAACTTATTATTTTCATTTAAATCTTCACCTTCATCAAGCTGATAATTATGATTTACATCTTCACCCCAGTTTATTTTTTCCATAATATCATAAAGAGAATCTGAAGATGAAATATTAACCTCAACTCCATTGATTTTAGGATTGCCTTGTAGATTTAAAGGTTCAAATATATCGTAAAATTTTTTTGAATAAACTATAAATGACTTTGGTAACTTTTTTATACTTACAGTGTAATTCCCATTTCTGGCATTATCATCTGGAATTATTGAAAAATAATCATTATAATTATTTTCAGCTTTTTTTAAGGGTAAATTAAAATTTTCTAAATATGAAAAAAAATTTTCTGAAAATTTATAAACTTTTTTATATGCAAAAATTTTTGAATTTATGAAAGAATCATCAATATTTTCTATTGATTTAAACTGAAATTCATAATTATCAATATTTTTTCTATAAATTTCATCAAGTTTTTTCTTTACATCAGCTGCATCTTTAAAAAAAGGAGCATTTAAGGAAACAGGAGGAAGATTAAATTTTTGATAAAAATAAATATCACGGAAAAAACCTATTAATTGAGCATGGTCCTTTTTTATTTTATAAAGGTTTGAAATTAAATCTTCTTTAAAAAATTTTTTCTGTAAATCTCTAAGTTTTTCTTCATACTTTTTTACTTCAAAATCTTTACCTTCTTTCTTTAATTTTGAGATTTTTATCTTTAAAAATATTAATTTCAATAAAAGTTCATCTTTTTTTAATCTTTCTGAAAATCTTGCTTCTGTATATGCTTTAGAAGGATATAATTTCCCATTTTCATAACTTAGAGTAATTTTTACATCTTGCTTAACATCTTTATTTTTTAATAACGCAAGGTATCTATTGAAATTTGCATGCCTGAGTTCATGACTTAATATACCAATAATTACAGTATTAATTGGGTAGATTTCAATTTGACCATGACCTTTATAAATTACCTCTTCACTCATATTTAATATGTTTTCTCATATTTTCTGCAATATCTTTCCAACTTTCCATTAATGGAGCAAGTTCATATTCAATTAAATCAGCAAGCAAAATCCAATCTTCATCTTCCTGAACATCAAGCATCTCATCCATAAGATTAATAAGCTTTTGGTAATCCTCTTCCAAATTTAGTTTATCCCATTCTATAATGTTCACTCTTTTTAGCTGGGCAATAAAATTTATAAAATCTCTCAAAGCATTTATAACTTTTACAAAATTTAGATTTGCTTCCTGTTCATCTGCAACTCTATATAATTCTGCAGCTTCCTTTAACCCTGTTACAATTTCATCCAATTTATTTGGCAAATCTTCTAAAAATTTATCGGCAATAAACTCCAATGGTTTAGTCAAAAATTCTAATTTATAAATTTTATCAAGAGGTATTACCTTTGCCTCTCCTGGCCATCTTTCAGAAAAAGTAATGTCATTAACTTTAACTTCAGTAATCAATCTATTCCCTGGCACATGATTCTCCATAATTTCATAAATAACTTCTTCCAAATTTGAATAATTTTTTAAATCAAATCCATCTAATTTTTTTCCATCAATTTCAATAATCATATTCCCCTCCTTTTATCTAACTTTAATTTTTAATATATCTCCTGGATAAATTTTACTACTTAAAAGATTGTTCCATGAAATTATCTCCTTTACTGAAACATTAAATTTATTTGACAATTTCCACAATGAATCACCTTTTTTAACTCTATATTTCACAAATCTTCCCTCTCTTTTATATCTGTATCTATATACTACAACCTTTTCCCTTGGAAATGGTAATAAAATTTTCTGATTTATCTGCAATCTTTTAACATTTTTTATATTGTTTAACCTTTTTATTAAACTTATGTTTCTAATTCCAAATCTCTTTGCAATTTTATAAAGAGAATCACCTTTCCGAATTCTATATGTTCTAAATGAGTATCTATAGTCTTTTTCAATATATTTTGATAGAGCTATTAACTGATTTTCATACTTTTTTGGAGCCTTTAGTAAATAATTTTCATAACCTGGGGGAGTAATTCCTCTTCTCAGTTCTGGATTTAATTTTTTTAGTATTTCAATGGGAATTCCTATTTTTCTTGATATTCTATAAATTGAATAAGGTTTTGAAATCTGGACAAAAATTAAATCTTTTTTTGAATAATTGACCCAATCATCAGGAACAAATTTTAATCTTCCATTATTTCTTATTAAAAATAAAACTGCATAAAAACTTGGCACATAACTTTTTGTTTCTCTTTTCAAAAACCTTTTTCTACATAATTTCCAATAATTTTTTGTTTTATATCTTTTTATAGCTTTTAAGATTTTATACTCTCCTGCATTATATGCAGAAAGAGCAAGTTCATAAGAACCAAAAATTGAATATAGATATTTTAAATATTTAGCAGCAGCAATAGTTGACTTTATAGGGTCTTTCCTTTCATCAATCCACCAATCTACTTTCAAACCAAACTTTTTTGCTGTTCTTCTCATAAATTGCCAAGGCCCTACTGCTCCTGCACGTGAACGAGCTCTAAAATTAAAATGGCTTTCAATAAATGAAATATACACCAAATCTTCAGGTAATCCATAATCTTTAAAAATTTGTTTCATATAAGGTAGCCATATATATGCTCTTTTAAATGCATCATATAGCCATTTACCATTATTTCTTGAGTATAATCTTATAAATTTCCTAACCTCATTATTTACAACAATCTTTATATGATTATTTACAAAAAGTTCTTCATGGACTTCACTAATCTCTTTTTCAAGCTCTTTTTTTGTTTCAAAACTAAATTCTTTTTTGATTTCCTTTTTTAAATCAATCTGAGGTGTAAAAGTAATATTATCTTTTAAAACTTTCTCTTTTTTCTTTACAATTTTTTTAATTTTATTAGATTTTTGGATAACTATTGGTGCTGGTTTTTCTTTAATACTTTCCTTTATCGTTGCGGTTCCACAAGAAATTAAAAAAAACCCCATTGTAATTAAATAAAAAATTTTTTTCATTCCCATACCTCTTAAACCTTTATATCAATTTGGGTTTCAGATTCAAATTCAGATGGTTTATTCTCTTTTTCCTTTTTTCTCTTATTTTGAGGCAAATAATAATTTTCACCCTTTCCTTCTTTTTTTGCCTCTACTAATTTTTCACTTGCCTTATCAGGTTCTAATACCCTATCTTTTTCCTCTTCAGACTTTTCATAAAAATCTTCGTATAGAAGAGTTTTGTTAACTTCTCCCTGTATCTGATATTGATGATGAAGTCTTTCAACTTTTGGTGTGTAATTTAATATTTGTTGCATATCTACACTTCTTATCCCATTTATCCCCCTTTTGTTTTATATTTAATTAAAACAAGCTCTTTTTTCTTCATATCATAATAAATTTCATCCATAGTTAGTTTCATAAGATATACACCCCTACCATGTGATTTTAATAAATTATCTTCATGCAAAATATCTTTTTTACTTTCTTCAAGGATAAAACCTTTACCCATGTCTTTAATCTTAACTTTTAAAGTATTAAAATCAATAAAAACCTTTATAATTACATGCTTACTTTTATCTGATTTATTTCCATGAACAATTGCATTTGCAAGACCTTCTGTTAAAGCAAGTCTTATATTATTTTCCACTTCTTTTGAAAATATAAAGCCAGCTGATTTTGAAGTTGAAATAATCTGCAAAACAGTTTCATTTACAAGATTTATATCACTTGGAATTTTTATAAATATAAAATGTTTAGTATACTCATAAACTTTCTCTTTTGATTTTAAAATTTTCGCATGTTCAATTGCTCTTTCTATTACATTTTCAACAAAAGAATTATCTAAATCTTTATAAGGGATAAAATCGTAAATTCCTTCTCTTAACCCTTTTTTTATATTTTCAAACTGAAATTCATGAAAAATTACAATAAAAACGCAATTTGAATAAATTTCTAAAATATCATGAAAAATATTTAAAATATTTTCATTATCTTTATGTTCAAAAAAAATAATATCAAATTTCTTCTTCTCCTTTAAAAATGAGTCTAATTTTTTAAAGTAATGAACTTCAAATTTTTTAAACTTTTTTCTTAAAGAATTATCATTTGAAATTAAAGCAATTTCCATTATTTACCTATATTACTAATGGATATATTTTATTAAAAACTATGCTTGCCTCAGCTTTTACTTCTTGATTATCATCACAAATAAGCTCAATTAATGTATCTAAAACTTCTTTAGTTCTATAATTTATAAGTGAACTTGCAACAGCTTTTCTAACTTGCCAGGCATTATCTTTTGCTTTTTTTAAAAGAGTAGATAAATTCTTTTCATCTTTTGTGTTTCCAAGAGCAATTACTGCTGTTTTTCTAACCTCAATACTTTCATCATCAATAAGCCTTATAAATACGTCAATACCTTTTGGAGATTTAATATGATTTAATGCAATTACAACCTCTTTTCTTATTATTTCAGACTTATGAGTTGAAAGTTCCATTAATTTTTCCACAGGTTTTTCAGATTTTATTTTACCTAAAGCAACTATAACCGCTCTTAATATTTTAATATCACTGGCATTTAAAAATTCCATTAAAGGAGTTACAGCTAATTCATTCCCAATATTACCAAGTCCATTTATTGCTGCTAAAACCATATTCATATTTTCAGATTTCAATGAATTAATTAAAGGCTTTAAAAGATAATCTTCATCAATATTTGCAATTGCATGAGCAATTGCTTTTTTTACTCTTGGATGAGTTTCAATTTTTGTATCTTCTTCCTCTTTTATAGCACCTGCAACTTTCATTGATAATAAATCAAGAATATTTTTTCTTCCAGTTTCCTTTTTTATTCCAAGTCTTTGAAAAAGAAAAGGTAAAGCATCTTTAAGTTTTAACATCTCTATTGTTTTAACAGTTGCTTCCCTTATTTGCCAAATTTTATGCTTTAAAAATGGAACTATACTTTTTTCATTTATTTTTTCGCCTAAATATCCTAAGGATAGTAAAGAAGCTTTCACAACATTTGGATTTTCATCTCTTAATAAATTTAACAAATTATCCCTGAAACTCATGAGCCAAAAATTTTATTAATTTTTTCTTGCAAAGTTTGAGCGGTAAATGGCTTAACAATATATTGATTTACTCCAGCTTTAACTGCTTCAATAATATTTTCTTTCAAAGCTTCAGCAGTTACCATCATAACAGGAATATCTTTTAACCTTTCATCAGCTCTAATAGCTTTTAGAAGCTCAAGTCCACTCATTTTTGGCATGTTCCAATCAGTAATAACAAGGTCTACTTTTTCCTTTCTTAAAATATTTAATGCAGTTGAACCGTCATCAGCCTCAAGAATATTTGTATAACCAAGCTGTCTCAAAATATTTTTTATTATTCTTCGCATTGTAGCAAAATCATCAACTATAAGAATTTTCATTTTTTTATCAGCTGGCATGATACCTCCTTATTATTTTATTTATTGATTTCTCTGCAACATTAACCAAAAATTCAATCTCATCTTCTTCAATAACATATGGTGGCATAAAGTATATAACATCACCCAACGGTCTTAAAAGACAACCTTCCTTAATAGCTTCTTTATAAATTTTAAACCCTATTCTTTCCTCCCATGGAAAATGTTCTTTTTTTTCTCTATCTTTCACAATTTCAATAGCAGAAATCATTCCAAGTTGTCTAATCTCTCCAATGTTAGGATGAGATAAAAATGCTTCATTTAATAATTTATTAATTAATTTAGATTTCTCAACATTTTTTTCTAAAATATTTTCCTCTTCAAGAATTGTTAAAGTTTCAACTGCACATGCACATGCCAAAGCATTGCCAGTGTAACTATGACTATGTAAAAATGCTTTTAATTTTATGTAATCATCGTAAAAAGCATTATAAATCTCATCCTCTGTTAAAACCACAGATAAAGGAAGATATCCTCCTGTAATTCCCTTTGACAAACACATAAAATTTGGTTTAACATCTGCATGTTCTATTGCAAACATTTTACCTGTTCTTCCAAAACCCACTGCTATTTCATCTGCTATAAAATGGATTTTATATTCTTTACATAATTTTTCAAGTTTTTTCAAATACTTTTTTGAATATATATTCATCCCATTTGCACATTGCACCATGGGTTCAATGATAACCCCACATATTTTTTCATGATACTTTTTCACTATATCTTCAATAAAAATAAAACATTCTGCATCACAATTATTACGATTTTTTCCAAATTTACATTTAAAACAGTTTGGACCTTCTGCAACATAATTTTCAAATAACAAATCTTTATAGCTTTGTTTATAAAGTGGGATATCACTTACTGATAAAGCGCCAATTGTTTCTCCATGATATGCTCCAGATATGGACACAAATTTTTTTCTATTTTTCTCTCCTTTAAGTTGCCAGTAATGATAACTCATTTTCAAAGCGACTTCTACAGCACTTGAACCATTATCAGCAAAAAATACTTTTGTTAAATTATTAGGCACAATTTTCAATAATTTTTCTACAAGTTTTATAGCATTTTCGTGAGTAAACCCTGCAAATATTACCTGTTCCAATTTATCTACTTGTTTCTTTAATGCTTTATTTATTCTATCATTTCCATGCCCGAGAATATTAACCCACCATGAGGAAATTGCATCTAAAATTTTATTACCATAAAAATCGTAGAGCCACACACCTTTTGCTTTTTTTATAGGAATTATTGGAAAATTCTCATGGTCTTTCATTTGAGTACATGGATGCCATATATGCTGAAAATCAAATTTTACAAGATTCATGTTGAATTTTATAATAAAAATTTATTGATTTTGCAAGATTATTCTTAATTGACAAACATTATTTTATTAGATAATAAAAAAGAAAATGCTTATTGATTTGATTTTTGGAAGAAACTGTTTGATTTGTAATAGTTTTATTAAAAATAGATATTATCCAAGCTGGATTTGTAAAGATTGTTATAAAAAAATCTTTTTTATAAAAAAGATTTATTGTAAAAGATGTGGTTCTCCATTTCATTCAAAATGCCTATGCGGATTACTAAATAAAGAAATTTCAACAGTAAGAAGTTTATTTATATACGATGATGTTGGTAAGGAATTAATCCATAAATGGAAATATTCAGGATATTTTTTCATTGCAGAGTTATTTAAGAAAAAAATATTGAATTACGACTTTTCAAAATTTGATGGAATAATGGCAGTGCCATTATCTTTATATAAAATGGTAAAAAGAGGATTTAATCAGGCTTTAATAATTTCAAAATTCATATCAGAGCATTTTAAAATTAAAAATTTTTCTAATTTAATTTCAAGAAAATATTCAAAACCCCAGATGGAAATAGATGATTACATTTTAAGAAGAGAAAATGTTAAAGGAATTTTTAAGTTAAAAAATCTCCCAGAATGTGATAAATTATTAATTGTTGATGATATAATAACAAGTTGTTCTACTGTAAATGAAATTACTAATTTATTAAAGAAAAGTGGTTTTCAAGGTGAAATATCAATTTTTACAATAAGCATGGCTTTATAATGAAAAAAGTATTAAAAATTTTAGGAATTATTACAGGAATAATTTTTATTTTAATTGCATGCGGTATAATTTACTTTTATAAATTTTTTGATTTTAAATCATTTGAAACTACTTTAAGAAATAAAGTTTATAAAATTAGTGGAAAATCTCTTTACTTTGCCTCAATAAAAATTTCTTTTAAAAATGGATTTGGAGTTAAAATAAAAAATTTAAAATTATTAAATAACGATAATTCTACTCTTTTTTCTGTTAAAAATGGAATTATTAATGTTTCTTTTTTCAAGCTTTTGAAAAAAAAGTTAAAAATTAAAAAAATTATTCTTTCTAATGGAGAAATATCATTAAACTTTAATAAAACCAATAAAAAGGGTAATAAATTTTCTTTTCCAGAAATTTCGCTTAAATTATTAAAACTCAAAAATTTTAAAGTAAAATATGTTGATTCACATTTAAAGATTTATGCAAAAAATCTTTTTTTAACAGTTAATAATTTCTCATTTACTAAACCATTTGACTTTAATTTAAAATTTAATACTGAAACTGGTAAAATTTCTATTAAAGGAAAATTTAATTTTAACAATTCATTCTCTCCTGAAAAAATCAAATTAATAGCAAAGATTAATCTAACTAATTTAGAAGGAGCTCAATTTTATTCTTTTTTTATTAGAAAAGCTCATTTTAAAAGATTTAATGGATTTATAAAAAAAATTAATGCAGATTATAATGGAAATCTAAAAGGAATTTTTTCAGCAAATGGGATTATTATTTTAAAAAACTTTGAGATTTTCCATTCATCATTTAAAGCTCCAATAAAAGCTAATTTACTAAAATTTAAGTTTTATTATAGGATGGATAATTCTTCAATATTTTTAAAAAAATATAAAATTGAATTAGATAAAAATATAATTTTAACAGGAAATTTTAAATTTACCAAAAAAAATAGGAATATTCTAATATTTGCTAAATCAAATAAATTTTCAATCCCTTCAGTTTTAAAATATAATCCTTTTCCTTTTAGAAAAATAAAAATTATTAATGGTTTTAGTAAGATAGAATATTTTCAGCTTGTCAATAAAAAAATAGATTCAACTTTAAAAATTGAGAATGCAGATTTAATTACAGAAAAACTTAGGTTAGATAATTTAAGTGGAATAATAAAATATTCAAGTAGTTTAAATAGAATTAATTTTACAGGGAAAGGGAATTTTCAATTAACAAAGAAAATTATAAAAAATTTTATTTCAATAAATTTATTTAATGGAAATTTCTTATTTTCAAACCTTGAAATCCCAATTAAAAACTTTAAAAAACTTTCAGGTTATGGGAGATTAAATTTTCATGGAAACATTGATTATAAGAATTTTAAAAACATAAATATAATTTCAGACAACACTACATTAAAAAAGGAAAAGATTTTTACAAATTTTATAGTAAGTTATAGAAAAACAAAAATAGTTTCTAATGGAATTTTTTCAATAAATGAATTTCAATTAAACTCTTATCTAAAATCTATTGATTTAGAATTTTTAAAAAAATATAAGATAAAAAATCTAAAAAATTTTTATCTAAAAGCTCAAATTGACGGCAAATACAATCATTTATCAAATATCTCAGTAACTGGAATATTTAAAAATAATGGTGAATTAAATTATAGTAGCTATCATTTAAAAAATATTAATGGAAAAATCGTTTGTGATTTCTTAAAAAACTTCTGCACAATTAAAGATTTAAAATTCAACTACAATAAAATTAATTATTTAGTTTCAGGCAAATTAAATAATTTTTTGAAATCAAAAAAGAGGAATTTAGTTTTGAATATTCACTCAGATGGGATTGATGGAAACATTTTTAAAAAAATTAAATTAGATGTTTCTCAAATAAAAAATATTTCATTAAACTCAAAAGTTTTTATAAAATTTTATCCAAAATTAAATATATCATTACAAAAACTTGTAGTTTTATTTAATAATTCAAATTTTAGATTTTTAAATTTTAAATTAAATAACTGTAATGGCACAATTTTTCTAAAAAACAGTTCTTTAATTATTCAAAATTTTAAATTTTTATCAAATGCTATAAATTATACTATAGATGGGACTGTTTTTAATATATTTTCTCCAAAAAAGATAAAGGTAAAACTAAATATTAATTCAAATGGAATAGATGAATTTATAATTCAAAAAATTTTTAATGAAAAACAGACTATTAGAAATTTAAATTTATCATCAAATATTCTAATTTCAATTTATCCAAAATTCAATGTAAAATTAAATAGATGTAAAATCAATTTTAAGAATACAAACATAAAATTTAAATCGTATAATTTTCAAAAAATAACAGGTAATTTATTAATTTCTAAAAATTTCCTAATCTTAAAAAAATTAAACTTATTTTTTGATAACACAAAATATACAATAGCTGGAAAAATTTATAATATTTATGACAAAAAAAAGCTTTATGGAATTTTAAACATAAAAACAGACAGAATTAGCCCTTTTATATTAAAACTTGTAAAAATAAATACAAATCCTATTGAAAATGTATACTCAAATATAGATTTAAAATTTAGATTATCTCCAAAATTAAAAATAAATTTAATTAACGGTAGTATAAACATAAAAAATTCAAAATTTAATTTTAATAAAATAAATTTCTCTCATATAAATGGAAAGATTTCAATAAAAAATGATAACTTTTATATAAAAAGCCTATCCTTTTATTTTAAAAAAGGCTATTTTTTCACTAAAGGCTCAATAGAAAAAAATTACATAAATTTATATCTATTTGGGAAAAATTTTATTATTTCCACTCCAAAAGAAACTATTCATAAAGAAAAGAAGAAAAAAAATAAAAAAAGTAAAAATTTTTCCGATATAATCCGTAAAATAAAGATATTTGCAACAAAATTTCAAGGAGAAATTATTTTTAATTTAGAAAATTTCAAAATTTATTCAAATAATATAAAAAAATTTTCAGCTAATTTTAAAATTAAAAATAAAACAATTACCTTAAAAAAATTTAAACTACTTACAAAAGCTAATGGTTTTATAGATATGGAAAATTTTATTTTTGACTTTTCACAACCTGAAAATTTTTTCTTTATAAAAGCTGAAATAAATGATTTTGATTTTTCTACTTTCACTAAAAATAAAATCTCAGGAACTATGAAAAAATCTATAATTTCAATTTCAAGTAAGTTCAAAAATCCAGATAATTTTAAAAATAATTTAAAAGGTTATATTTTTCTTAATATTCAAAATGGATGTATATATAAATTTGTTTTTTTATACAATTTATTTTCATTATTAAATGTCACACAAATATTTAAATTTAGACTACCAGATTTAACAACTGAAGGATTAAAATATAAAATTATTGGTGGGAAATTTGATATTTATAATGGGGTTTTTAAAACAGAAAAATTTGTTTTATTAAGTCATTCTATAAATCTTGGATTTAAAGGGAAATTCAGCATTGTAAATAAGAAAATAAAGGGAGAACTTATTGTTCAACCATTACAAGCGGTTGGAAATATTTTGGGAAAAGTTCCTTTAATTGGTTACATTTTTGGAAGAAAATTAATTCTATTTTACTTTAAAATTAAAGGAACGTATGAAAAGCCTAAACTCACATTTCAACCATCAAAAACAATAACTAAAAAAACATTTAATATTTTTAAGAAAATATTTTCTCTTCCAAAAGACATTTTTACAAATCCAGAAAAAATTCTCTTACCTTCAGGTGAAAAAGAATGAAGTTTATGGAATATGCATATTTACTTGCAAAAAAAGCTTATGATTTAAATGAAGTTCCAGTTGGAGCAGTTGTAGTAAAAGATAATGAAATAATTGGCAAAGGATATAATTTAATTGAAACAAAAAAATGCTCAATTATGCATGCAGAAATTATTGCAATTAAAGAAGCTCAAAAGAAATTATCAGATTGGAGACTAAATGGATGTTTCCTTTTTGTTACATTAGAACCTTGTCTTATGTGCGTTGGAGCATGCTTAAATTCAAGAATTGATGAGGTAGTTTTTTCATTAAAAGAGGATAAAACTGGAGCAATAATTTCAAAATATAAAATTAATATTAAATATAAAATTGACTTTGAATATCAGGAAAAAGTAAAAAATTTAATGCAAAATTTTTTTAAAAAATTAAGAAATGATAAAAAAAATTAAAGTAGAACAATTAATTCCAGGGATGTATATTCACGATTTAGGTGTTAAATGGGAAGAACACCCATTTTTAACAAAAAGTTTTAAAGTAACATCTGAAAAAATAATAATAAAGATTATTGAATCAGGAATTAAAGAAGTTTATATTGATACAAAAAAAGGACTTGATGTTAAAGATGCTCCCACAGATTTTGAAGTAAAAGGGGAAATAGAAAGGCAAATAAAAAAAATCGGAGAAAAAGGTGGATATGGAAAAGAGATTGAAAATTTAAAGGAAGAATTTTTAAAGACAAAGGATTTTATTGAAAATAGCAAAAAATTTATGAAAAAAATTATGAAGGATGTAACTCAATATAAACCAATTAATAAAGAAAAATTTGAACAACTTACAGAGGAGTTAACAGAAAATATTAATAATGATACTTTAGTGGTGTTATTAAAAGTTAAAAATGTTCATGAATACACATATTTACATAGCATTAGTGTTGGAGCAATTATGAATATGTTTTGTCAATATTTAAAAATTCCTGCTCATATTAGAATTGATGTTAGCATAGGTTCATTTTTACACGATATTGGCAAAGCATATATCCCTTTAAAAATTTTAAACAAACCAACAAAATTAACAACTCAAGAATACAATTTCATAAAAAAACATGTAAATTTTTCAAAAGAAATCCTTGAAAAAAATGAAAATTTTTCTCAAATTTCAATTACAACTGCTTATGAACATCATGAAAGATATGATGGAAGTGGTTATCCAAGAGGTTTAAAAGGAGAACAAATATCAAAATTTGGCCAGATGATAGCAATTGTAGATGTTTATGATGCAATTAGTTCTGACAGAAGTTACCATAAAGGATTAGACCCTGCGATTGCTATAAGAAAAATTTTTGAATGGAGCGAACATTCATTTAATAAAGAACTTGCCTATCACTTTATTAGGTGTCTTGGAATATACCCAATAGGTTCACTTGTAAAACTTAAAAGCAATCATTTAGCAGTTGTTATAAAACAAAATCATGAAAATTTAACTTTACCAACTGTATTAATGATTTATAATATACCAAAAGATGAATTTTTAACAAAACCAATAGAAGTTGACCTTGCAAATAGTGATGATGAAATTATTTCTCTTGAATCCACTATAACTTGGAATATAGATATTTTCAAATACTTAAAGATTAAACCCTAAATTATAGCAATACTCAAGTATATCTTTTTTTTTATCAATATCGTTTTTATACTCCATATTAAGCGCATAAACTTTTTCTATTAACTTTGCATTTAAACAATCAAAAAAAGCCTTTATAGTAAGTTCTCCTCCTTTAAAAGTTATATCTTTACTAAAACCTCCAGCAGAAAAAAAGTATCCCTTTTTTTCTGGAATTGATTTTTTTAATATATACTTTTTAGCCCATAATGGCTGGCATCTATCAATTAAAATTTTAAGTTGCGCAGATAAACCAAAGAAAAAAACAGGAGAACAAACAGCAATATGGGTCGCATCCTCAAGTTTACTTCTAATTTCATCCATCTCATCTTTAACTCTACATACTCCCTCTTTTGAACAAAAACCACACTCTTTGCATGGAGAAATATTTAAGCTACAAGCATCAATTAATTCAACCTTATAGCCTTTATCTTCTGCTCCATTTATGAAGCTATTAAGCATTTTAAAACTATTGCCTTTTCTTGGACTTCCATTTATTCCTATTATCATAAAACATACCTCTAAAAGATTGGGGGTGGTCTGTAAGCCGAATTCTGTACCTCACACTTTCATGTGAGGTGGCGGTCATTTATCTGGGCCTTCAGTCACCTGAAGGCTCAAGCGGCCTACCCGGAGCCATTGGCGAGGGCAACCATCGGCTCCCTATTTGGCCTTGCACCGGATGGGGGTTGCCGTGCCACCTCTGTTACCAGAGGTGCGGTGGGCTCTTACCCCACCTTTTCACCCTTACCCTGCACTCAAATTTCAGATAAATTTGAGTGCAAGGCGGTCTATTTTCTGTGGCCCTATCCCGGCATTACTGCCGGCAGGCGTTACCTGCCATCCTGCCCTCTGGTGTTCGGACTTTCCTCTCCCTTCCAATTTCT
>CAZQKL010000024.1:10881-20816 GCA_964593895.1 uncultured bacterium | reverse complement strand
TGATTTAAAATTTCTTTAAAAGTTATTTTTGTTCCATAAAATTTTTGATTTGCATTATTATCATGTGAAATTACAGAACCTGAAATTGATGCACCAGCAAATAATCCTTTCTCTTTTACATATGAAAAAGCATCTATTTTTTTAAAAGTTTCTTGTGAGATATTTAAATTTCCACCCAAAGGCCCTGCAACTATACCAATATCAGCTCCTAATTTTAATTTGTTACCAGTGAATTTTTTCAAAGCTTTATCTGTCATTATTAAAATTAAAATATCTGAAGAACTTGCCCCTGCCTGAAAACCTATACTTCCACCCGTAATTGTTACAAATGATGGAGCTAACCATCTATTGTTTTTATCCCTTGCAATTATTACACCTTTTCCTCTTTTTACTGCTGCAATAAATCCTATTTTTTTTACTCCTGGAATTATCAATACTGCTCTTGCATGAGAAAGTAATTGTCTTGGAGCTGCCCCATTTTTCCCATTCATTATTAATTTTAAAAATTCAATAGATTTTTCAATTCTCTTTGCTTCTTCATTTGCATAACAGTTTTTGGTATTAAAAATGAATGCAAAGATTAAAAAAATCAAAAAACAGGATAAAATTTTTACTGTTTTCATAGCAACCTCCCTTTTAAAATTTAATTTAATTTTTACTTCTAATTATTTCTTGTAATAATTTATCATTTGGAATATAAATTTTTTCATCGTTTATTGTTTCAATTTTGGTTGTTGTTATTCCTATATTAATTATTTTTCCTTTTAAATTTCCAAATTCTATTTCATTTCCTGCATGAAATAAATTGTTTAAATATAATCCTGCAATAATTTTACTTGCAATATCTTTTCCACCTAAACTAATAGCAAGACCACATGAACCTAAAAATATAGTTAAAATCATCGTTATATTCGTTGTAAAAATGGTTGTATCAAAACCTAATTTATTTAACGCAATTATTATTGCAAAAGTGATTATCAATATTTCAATTATAATTCCTATATATCTTCCTTGTTCTATTTTATAATTGTTTGAAAGATTTATTATAAATTGTTTTGCTAGTTTCCCTAAATAAGTAATGATAACAAAAATAAATAATGAACCAAAAATTTTGGGCAAATAATCGATAAATATGTTTAAACTTTGTAAAACAATTTTTATCCCTAAAATCTCAGCTGCTGCTATTATTGAAAGCAAAATTATAATCAAATAAATTAGAGATATAAATAATTCTTCAGCTTTTTTTTGAAATCCAAAACCTGTAAGGATTTGATTTACTCCTGATTTTTCTATTAAAAAGTTTAATCCAATAACTGCAAAAATTTTATTTGCAGCTTTTTTTACAAATTTTGCCAGAAGAAAACCTGTAATTAGAATTAAAATAGCTCCAACTAAATTTGGTAGAAATAACCCTATCTTTTTTGTTAAACTTGAAATAAGATTTATCACTGCTACTTCACCTAATTTTAGACTTTTTAAAATAGATTGTGTTAAATTTCCCATAATTGTTTACCTCCTATTTTTTTTTGAACCTGGAAAAGAAATAAAAAAAATTGAAAATGTTTTTAAAAAAACTGTTATAAAATTTAATATATTTAATACATTTTCAACTGCATGTCCTTTCTCAATAATTTTCTTGTAAACCTTTAAATATTCACCTTCTGGAATATCAATTTTACAAAATATCTTTTCAAATTGCTCTTTTATTTCTTTATTGGTTTTCATGATTTTCTTTTAACCTCCTTAGAATTCTATTAATTCTCATTTTAACAGCACCTTGAGAAATTCCAAAAACTTCTGAAATTTCCTTTATAGTTGCTCCTTCATAAAATTTTAAATATAAAATATATCTTTCTTCTGAAGAACAGCTTCTTAAAATTCTTTCAAATTCATCTTTTATTTCTAATTGGTTTAAAAAATTATTTGCATCTTCTAAATTTAAATCTTCTAATGGAACTGTTGTTAAATTCCCTTTTTTCTTTTCATAATTTATTATGGTGTTCCTTATAATTGTCTTCATCCATTCAAAAAATTTCTCATCATTTTTTAATTTTTTTATCCCAAGGTATATTTTTAGCCATATCTCTTGAAATAAGTCCATTGCCTCTTCTTTTGAAAAAGTAGCTATGTAGCAATTTTTAAAAACATAATTTTTATAATAATTGTAAATTTTGAAAAAAGATTTTTCGTCTCCTTTAACAATTTTTCTAATATCATCATTTGTAATTTGTTTATTTTTATTATTTCCTTTCCCATTGTTTATACTCATTATTCATTAATAATAGACAATTAAAAATAAAAAAAGTCACTGACGAAGATTATCTATTGAAATTTGTCTTTTTGAGACTCCCAAAAAATGAACTCCATATCCGTATGATTTTATATCATCTTCTCTGGTTCAATTCCATTATCTGCACCTAATTATTGTAGTTTCATTAATTTTACCATTCCAAACAAATATAAAGAAAATCAATAAGATAATCTGGACGCTTTTCTCCTTTTGGTCCTTTTAAATAAAAAATTTTAAAGAGAATTTTCTATTTTGTAATTGGAAATTTTGAGGCTTGTTCTTTGACATATGAATCAAAATCAATATAAAAAATAATTTTGATAAATTATTTGGGGGAAGACTTGAAATATATTGATTTTATTAAAACATAAAATGCTGAGGGCGGGACTTGAACCCGCACGCCCGGAGGGCACCACCCCCTCAAGATGGCGTGTCTGCCTGTTCCACCACCTCAGCATTAATGAGCAGAAAAAATATATTACATTTTCTCTATTTTGTCAATAAATGAGAAAACAAATTTTTTATCTGAAATTCTTTTTTTAACTTTTTCTATTAAAAATGGTAAAAATTTTCCATCATCTTTGCTTAGTAAACATTGAATATATGATTTTGTAATATCTTCCACCTGGACTTTGACATTTGGAATTTTTTTTAATCTTTTTTTTAAAAAAGAAATTTTTGTTGTTAATATGTCAAATTTATCTATTGGATATTTAAAAAAGGGAGTATTTCTTTTTGGAATAAACGGGTTTACACTTATAGTAAAAGCTCCAAGATGTTTAAGATATTTTTTATTTTTTAAATACTCTTTTTTTATCTTTTCTATTATTTCCACAATTTTTTCTACATCATCCCACTTTTCTCCAGGTAAACCAATCATAAAATAAAACTTTAAATTTAAAATTTTATGCTTAATAAATAAATCAATTGCGTAAAAAATTTTTTCATCTGATAATTTTTTATTTATCAGTTTCCTTAATCTTTCTGAACCTGCTTCAATTGCAACTGTAAAACTTGAATTTTTCCCTAATTTTAACAATCTTAAAACTTCATCATTAATTTTATCAAGTCTTAATGAAGAAACTGAAAAATCTATATTTTTTTCAATTAAATAATTGCAAATATCAAAAAATTTTTTATGAGATAAAACACTTGAACCTATAAGTCCTACTTTTTTTATTTTACCATTAAAATTTTCAAAAAGTTTTAAAATTTCATTATAATCTTTTTCTCTATAAGGCCTGTAATTGTATGTAGCAGCACAAAAATAACATGAATATGGACAGCCTCTTGAAATTTCAATTAAAAAATAATTTGAAAATTCTGTGTTCTCTGTTAAAATTGTAGAATGAGCAATATAGTTTCCAGTATAAATTCTTCTTTTTATTTCTTTATTTTCAGAAAACACTCCTTCAATACTATAAATCTTTTCTTTATCTGTGAAAAAATTTTTTACAAACTCAATTATTAATTCTTCCCCTTCGCCAATTAATTGAACATCAAATATTTCTTTTAAAATGAATGGATTTAATGTAATAGCTATTCCACCTGCAGTTAAAAAAGGCTTTTTTCTTTTTTTCTTAAAAAGCTCAATTCCAGATTTTATGAGCATATCAATTACATTTAAAAAATCTATTTCAAAAGAAATTGAAAAAATTATCAATTCAAATTCATTAAAAGGAGTTTTTGTTTCAAACGATACTGGATATGGATAAAAACCTCTTTCGCAAATGACATCATCTATTTCATTAATTTTTTTAAAAATTGTATGAAATCCAAGATTGGACATGCCAATATAATAACGATTTGGAAAAACAAGAAGAACTTTTTTAAGATTTTTTCTCCACTTTTTAGGATAAAGATTTATTTCCTTTGCTTTTATTATGTCAATATTTTGAATAATTGTCCTCCAATTAATGGCATATCTATTGCTTTCCAAATTACAGGAGGAAAACTATGAACCATGGAATATATACAATAACAGCAGGTGCTCTTGCAACTGAAAAAAGATTTCAAATTGTGTCAAACAATCTTGCAAATGTAAATACAAATGGTTTTAAACAGCAGAGAATTACATTTAGTTCAATGCTTCCTTTAGACAAAACTGAAAATGATTATCCTGAAAATATTAAAAAAGGAGTATTTAATACTTTCCCATATTCAGACATAACAAAAACAGATTTCTCTCAGGGAGCAACCAAATATACTGGAAATACATTTGACTTTGCAATTTCAGGTAAAGGTTTTTTTATGGTTAAAGATGCAAATGGGAATATATATTTTACAAGAGACGGAAATTTTAAAGTAAATCAAAATGGTTATCTTGTTACTTTAGATGGGGAACAGGTTTTAGATGATTCTCAAAATCCAATACAACTTGATATAACAAATGCAAAGTTTATAAATGTGGATGAAAATGGTTATATTTATATTAATGATGAAGTTTCAGGGAAAATTGGAGTGTGGGACTTAAATGATTATTCTGTTTTATTAAGATTTGGTTATAATAAATTTAAAATAAATCCCAAGATAAAACCAAAACCAACTCCATTTCTCTCAAAAGATTATAAACTTCTTCAAGGCTATCTTGAAGGTTCAAATGTGAATTTAGTTAAAGAAATGGTTTCATTAATAGAAGTTCAGAGACATTATCAAGCTGACCAGAAAGTAATAACAACAATTGATAATCAGCTTGATAATAAAGCAATTAATGATGTTGGAAGAATTTAAAGGAGGTAGATAAAAATGATGCGAGGCCTTTGGACAGCAGCAACAGGAATGGAGACTCAACAGACTAACATTGATGTGACTGCCAATAATCTTGCAAATGTCAATACCGCAGGATTTAAAAAATCAAGAGCAAATTTTGAAGATTTAATTTATCAAACAATGAAACACCCTGGAACATTGTCAGCATCGGGAAGTGAAATTCCTACAGGGATCCAGATTGGTCATGGTGCAAGAACTTCATCTGTTGAAAAAATTTTTACAGAAGGAAATTTAAAAAGAACAGGAAGGGAATTAGACCTTGCAATAGAAGGAAAAGGTTTTTTTGTTATAACCCTACCAGATGGCTCTGAAGCTTACACAAGAGATGGTAGTTTTCAATTAAATAGCTCAGGAGAGCTTGTAACTGCAGATGGATATAGATTAAGTCCACCTATTACAATACCAAGTGATACAGTAAACATAACAGTGTCTGAAGATGGAACAGTAAGTGTGCTTCAGGCAGGTGCAACTGCAATGACCCAAGTTGGAACAATTCAACTTGTAAATTTTATAAATCCAAGTGGATTAAAAGCTATTGGGAAAAATCTTTTTAAAGAAACAGCTTCAAGTGGAGCCCCAATTGCGGGAACTCCTGGAACAAATGGACTTGGAACAATTTCTCAAGGATTTCTTGAGATGTCCAATGTGAATGTTGTTGAAGAAATGGTAAATTTAATAGTTGGTCAGAGAGCGTATGAGGCAAATTCAAAGTCAATTCAAACAGCTGATGCAATGCTTGCAACAGCAATCAATGTTAAGAGGTAGGTATGAATCTTGAAAAAAGATTTATAATTACAATTTTTTTATCTCTCTTGATTTTATTTATTTTAAAAGCGTTTTTGCATAGTGAGAAAATAATTATTGTAAAATTAAGACAAAATGTTGTTGTGAATAAAGATAATGTTTATTTAAAAGATATTGCAATTGTTATCGGAAATAAAAAACTTAATTCATTGTTTATTACAAAATCGCCCTCACCTTCTAATTCAATCTATTTGAACAAAAATTTTATTTATCAGAAGATTAAAACTTATTTAAAAAATGGGAAAATATCCATTTATGGTCCTGAAAATATTAAAATTACAAGAAATTATTATCTTTATCCAAAAGAAATTATTGATAAGTTATGTATAAATTTTTTGAAACAGCATGAAAAGGAAATTTTCAAAGAAAATAAATGGGATATAATTAAAATAATTTCACCAGAAAGAATTATCCTTCCATATAAAAATGTTGATGTAAGAGTTGTTTTTAATGAAAACAAAATTTTTAACAGAATTGTATTAAATCTTCTTTTTTTAAAACAGAATGAAGAAAAAATTTTAACCAAAGTAAATGCAATTATTTTCGTAAAAATATATAAAAAGGTTCTGGTAGCAAAATTTAATATTCCATACAGAAAAAAATTATTTCCAGATATGTTTGAAGTTAAAGAAGTTGCAGTAACAAATCCAAATCTTCATTACTTAAAAAGTTTAAAGGAGATTGTTGGCAAAATTTCAGCAAGGTTTATTAAAGAAGGAGAGCTTCTAACAGAAGACATGATAAAATCACCTCCACTTGTAAGAAGAGGAGATTTAGTTCAGGTTATTGCAACAGATGGGAAAGGCATAGTAATTTCAACTATAGGTAAGGCTCTTGATAATGGCTTTTTAAATAATACAATTAGAATTATGAATATAAAAAGTGGTAAAGTTTTTATTGGTGAAGTTAGAGGTGAAGATAAGGTTATAGTGAGGTTTTAAGATGAGAACTGTTTTATGTATAATTTTCCTCATAATTTTTGAAATAAATTCAATTTTTTCTGCAAGAATAAAAGACCTTGTAGATATTGAAGGGGTTAGATACAATCAGCTTATTGGATATGGAATAGTTGTTGGATTAAATGGAACAGGTGATGATGGAAAAAAAACAATTTTTACATTTCAGGCTATTTTAAATATGCTCAAAAATTTTGGAATTAATGTTAGAAAAGAGGATATAGATGCAGATAATATTGCAGCAGTAATGGTTACAGCTGAACTACCCCCATTTGCAAAGCCTGGTATGAAAATTGATGTTACTGTTTCTTCAATGGGAGATGCTACATCCTTGCAAGGTGGAACATTACTTATGACACCACTTAGGGGACCTGATGGAAAAATTTATGCAGTAGCTCAGGGTCCAATCACAACAGGAGGTTATTCTGTTAATGGAAAAATTAAAAATTTCCCAACAGTTGGCCGAATTCCAGATGGTGCAATAGTTGAAAAAGCAGTCCCATTTGATTTACAAAAGAAGAAAAAATTGATTTTAACATTAAAAAATCCAGATTTTACAACCTGTCAAAAAATTGCTGATACTATAAATTTTTATCTTCATAAAAATATTGCAACACCAATAGATGGAGGAACAATTGAAGTGAAAGTTCCTGATAAGGAAAATATAGTTGAATTTATTTCAAGAATTGAAAAGATAGATGTTACTCCAGATACAAAAGCAAGAATTGTAATTAATGAAAAGACTGGAACAGTTGTAATAGGAGAAAATGTCCAAATTAGCACAGTTGCAGTATCACATGGAAATTTAAGCATTATGATTAAAGAGGTTCCAGAAGTTAGTCAGCCTAATCCACTTGCTGGTGGTCAAACTGTTGTTACAGCAAAAACTAAAGTTAAAGTAAAAGAAGAAAAAGCAAGACTTATGGTAATAAAAAGAAGTCCAACAATTAAAGACCTTGTGAGAGGATTAAATAGAATTGGAGTAACTCCAAGAGACCTTATTTCAATTCTTCAGGCTATAAAAGAAGCAGGAGCGCTTCAAGCAGATTTAGTTGTTATGTGAAAATAAAGGAGAAGGTATGAAAGTATTTGACAAAGGAGATATATTAATTAAAAATTTAAATTCTGATAATTTAAAAGAGGAGTTAAAAACAAAAGATAGAAAAAAGTTGAAAGATGCCTGCAAAGAATTTGAAGCATATTTTCTTAATCTTATACTTGAAGAGATGAGAAAATCTCTTCCAAAGGATTCTCTGTTTCCAGAGACAAATGAGAAAAAAATATTTGATTACATGTATTACAGTGCTCTTACAAGAGAAGCAGTAAAAAATCAATCTATTGGAATTGCTGATATGCTTTATAATTATTTGAAAAAATTTATTTGATTTTTCTAAAGTTTTATTTTATCCTGCCGATAATAATTACGAGTTAGAAAAAAAGGCAGGGGGTTTAAAGATGAGAATTCAGGATATAGATTCAGGGTTAAAAAAAATAGTAGAACCAGATGAAGATAAAAGAAAAGTAAAATCAAAATCTGATAATAAAGAATCAGCTTCAGAGGTTGAAGACAAAGTTGAATTTTCAGAAACTTTAAATGAGGCAAAAAAGCTTGTAATTGATATACTTGATTATCCAGAAAATAGAACTGAAAAAATTGAAAGATTGAAAGAAATGATTAAATCTGGAAAGTATAATGTTGATGTTCATAAACTTGCAGATAAAATTGTTGAAGATTTACTTTTTGGAAAATTTTATAAATAAGAGGAAATTATGATTCCAGAAAAATTTCATCAGCAGATTATTGAACTTTTAAACAAAGAATATAAGCTATACAAAGATTTAGAAAATATTTTAAATGAAGAAAAAAAAGCTTTAACAGAATTTAACTATGATAAATTAAATGATTTAAATTTTAAAAAAGAGGGAGTTTTATTAAATATAATTGAATTTAAAAATAAAAGGAATGAAATAATTTCAAAAATTTCCAGAGAATTCAATCTGGATGAGGATGCTTTAACATTAAAATTTTTATACGAAATTTCAAAAGGAGAGGTGAAAAATTTTTATAAAAATATAAGAGAAAAATTTAAAATTATTGGAGAAAAAATAAAAAATTTAAATGAAATAAATAAATTTGCAATTGAAACATCACTAAAATTTATTGAAAAGTCTTTACAAATGTTAAATCAAAACATTTCTCCATCAACATATTCAAATTACGGTAAAATCTCAAGCAGATTCTCTACGTCAATTTACACCAACAAAATTTAATGGCATATCTATTGCTTTAAAAATAAAAAAAGAAAAAATTTCCAAAAGGATTAAATATGGGAGTTGGTCTTGATAATGCACTTCAAATAGCAAAATCAGGATTATTTTTAAATCAATATAAATTAAATGTTATAAGTCAAAATGTTGCCAATGCAAATAATCCTGAATATTCAAGAAAAGTTGTAGATGTAGAAACTAATCCTTCAATTAAGGAGATTTCACCTGGAAGTATAGGAACAGGAGTAAATGTTAAAGAGATAAAAAGATTAATTGATAAATTTGTTGAAATGAATATTACTCAAAATAAAAGTTCAATTGGAAGGTATGAAATTGCAAATAGATATTTAGATAACATTGAAGCAATTTTCAATGATTTGAAAAAAAGTGGACTTGCACAGAGACTTGATGAATTCTGGAATTCATGGTTTGACCTATCAAATAACCCTTCAGAAAAACCTGAAAGAGTCTCTGTAATAGAAAAGGCAAAAAATTTATCAGATGTATTTCATTACATTTATGGCGAAATAGAAAAGCAACAGCAAACAATAAATCTTGACATTGAAAATGTTATAAATCAGGTCAATGACCTTGCAAAAAAGATAGCAAAATTAAATAATGAAATCTATTCAGTTGAAATAAATCCAAATACTCATGCAAATGATTTAAGAGATAAAAGAGATGCTTATGTTAAAGAACTTTCCAAATATATTGACATAAAATATGTTGAGGAAGGACCAAGGTATGTAATTTATACAGCAAATGGGAGAACTCTTGTAAATGGAGGATTTAGTTATACTTTGAAAGCAATGGGAAATCCTCACAATAATAATTTTCACAACTCACAA
>CAZQKL010000024.1:0-10871 GCA_964593895.1 uncultured bacterium | reverse complement strand
TTATTGGGTTGATAACAAAGGAAATGCTGAAAATATCACTAATGATTTAAAAGGTGGAGAATTAAAAGGGCTTGTAGAAGTTAGGGATAATTTTATTGAAAAATATAAAAATAGCTTAAATTTAATTGCAAATGTATTAATTTCAGAAGTTAACAAAATTCATTCAAAAGGTGTTGGACTTAAGGCATATAAAACTATTATTTCAGATATATCTGTTAATAATCCAGATTTACCTTTTAATTTTGAAGGGCTTGCAAATATTGTTAATAAAGGAAATTTTTCAATAACTGTTTATGATTCATCTGGAACTCCAGTAGCTTATAAAAACATTGTGATTGGTGACCCTGAAGCAGGTAACCCAATTGCAAGTCCAGATGTAAACAATTTAACAGAGCTTAAAGATAGTATTAATTCAATTTCCCACCTAACAGCAAAAATTGTAAATAATAGGCTTCAAATAATTGCTGATAATGGTTATACTTTTTCATTTTCAGATGATAATTCAGGAGTTTTATCAGCTCTTGGCATAAATACATTTTTTAAAGGTGAAAAATATAATTTAAATCCACCTGTTAATGTAATGAGTTATGGAGATAGCACAAATAGTGATAGTTTAACTTATGTAGGAATTTTTGATGAAAAAAAATTAACAGGTCATGAATATGATGTTACTTATGATGGGACAAATTTAAAAATAAAAGATTTATTTACAGGAGAGTATTTAGACCCATCAAAATACACAACAGAAGTGGAAGATGGGCGATTAACTATAAAGTTTGATGGAATAAAGCTCCAGATAAATAATTCAAATTTTACAGGACCTGATACTTTTCATGTTAGAAATATAACATCTTCTTCAATTTATAACGATGAACTTGTTGATAATCATGAATATATGATTGATTTTACTTCAGGAACAGATTTATTATCAATTACAGATTTAACTGAAAATGAAACTCTAACAAGTAATGATTATGAATTAAAAGATATTGATATAAACAATGATGCAACTCCAGATTTTGTTGCAATAAAGATAAAAAAAACAGGTATGACAATAACCTTGAAAAAAGGAACTTATGGAATTATTAAAATAAAACCACAATTAATTGGGGCAAAAAATATAACTACAAAATTAAATGAAGATGATATTTTTTATTTAAATGCTGGAAAAGTAAATTCAATAACTTATGATGATACTCAATCTACAACAAAAGTTCATGATATAGAAGTTACAGATTTTTCAAAATTAAAAAGAATGAAATACACGATTGTTGCGGATGGTTTAGGTAATTATACAATCACTGATGAAAATGGAAATTCAGTTTCTCCTTCATCTCAAGGAACAAATTTTGTTGAATTTGATGGTATAAGAATTAATTTTTCTGGAAATACAGCTTCAGGTGATTTAATTATTGTTCATGGAAATTTATTAGATTTTTCTTCTGGAGACAATAGAATTGCTTCTGAAATTGCAAATTTAAGGGACAAAAAAGTAATGAATGATAACTCATCAAGTATTACTGAAAGTTATTCAAATTTGCTTGGAGAAATTGGAGTTGATAAAAATTTCATTAAAAATAGACTTGATGCTTCTAAAATTTCTGAAGAAGGTTTAATGAAGCAAAGGGATAGTATTAGCGGAGTTTCAATTGATGAAGAGCTAACAAAATTAATTCAAACTCAACATTCATACATTGCAAGTGCAAAACTTCTTACAGTTGTTGATAGATTAACACAATATCTTTTAAATTCAGTATAGGTGGAGGTTATCATGAGAATTACCTATAACACTATGTATTCAAATATTGTTAAATTTATTGATGAAAATTATGATAAGTTAAATACAATAAATGAACATGTCTCAAGTGGAAAAAAGATAAATAACCTATCAGATGCTCCTCTTGAGGCAACTAAAATTGTTCGTTTAAATAAAAAATTGAATGCAATAAATCAATATTCAAGAAATATTACAACTGCTGGAATATGGCTTAAAACAACAGATTCAGCATTAATGCAATTAAAATCTTTAACTTCCCAGGTTCGTCAACTTGCAACTCAAGCTGCATCTGATACATATAATTTTGACCAGAGAAAATCTCTTGCGGTTCAGATTGATGCAATTGCTGATAATGTAATGGAGATAGCAAATACAGATGTAAATGGAAAATACATATTTTCAGGATTTAAAGTAAACCAAAAACCTTTTGAAAAAGAAATTAATTCAAGTAATTCAAATTATTCAATTGATGGTTATTCCTATAATTTTGATTTAGATGTTACAATTCATATGATTGACAGCTCTCATTATGAGTTTAAAGTATTTAATGGACCATGGATAAGGAAAAAAGATGGCACAGGTTTTGAAATAAATTCAGTAAATCCAATATTGGGATTTTCAATTAATTCTTCATCTCCATCAGCTGGAGATGAGGTAAGTTTCAAAATTCAACATGTTTATAAAGGAGATAATGGAAAATTTAAAATTGATGTTGATAAAACCCAAAAACTTCAGGTTAATAAACTTGGAAGTGAAGTTTTTACCACAGAAAATGAAAACACGAATATTTTTAGAAGTTTAGGAAAAATCTGGGCTGGAATGATTACAAATAACAGAGACCTAATTGAAGATGAGCTTGGAAATCTTCCAAAAATTGAAACAAATTTACTTGACCATGATGCAGAAATTGGGTTAAAACAGAATTTACTTGAAAATTTTAAAACAGATTTTATACAGGATAAGAAGAAAGCTGTTACAGATGAACTTTCAGAAATTCAGGATACAGATATTGCTGAAGAGATGACTCTTCTTGCAAAACAACAGATAGTATATCAGGCTACTTTAAAAACAGCATCAATAATTGCAAATTTAAATATTTTAAATTTTATATAATCATGCTTGTATTAACGCGTAGATTAGGCGAAACAATAATAATTAACAACAACATAAAGATAAAAGTTGTTGGCATAAAAAAGTCTCAGGTGAAACTTGCAATAGAAGCTCCAAAAGAGATTACAATTTATAGAGAAGAGATTTATGAAAAAATTAAACAGGAAAATTTAAATGCTTCAGATATAGATTTAAACATTTTAAAAGAGGTTGGATAGATGAAATTTTTTTCAAAAAGAGTTGGTGAATTTGAATATGATGAAAACAAAATTATTGAATTTCCTCAAGGTATTCCAGGTTTTGATGATTTTAAAAAATTTGTAATTTTAATTAAAGAGAATTTACCATACTTTTTAATTCTTCATTCAATTGAAAATGAAAATTTAATGTTTATTTTAACTGACCCTTTTCTTTTTTTAAAAGATTACTCTTTTGAGCTTTCAGATGAGGAGCTTGAATTTCTTGAACTTAACAAAAATTCTAAATTAGGAAAAGATTTTATTGTTTTATCAATTGTCACAGTAAGACAGGAAGTTAAAAATTTCTCATTAAATTTAAAAGCTCCAATAATTATCAATCTAAAGAAAAAAATCGCAAAACAGGTGATTTTATACGACTACGATTTTCCAATAAGATATCACATTAATTTTAAAAATAAAGAAATCAAACAGTATAAAAAAATTGACTTTCCTGTAAAAATCGCATAAAAAGTTAAATCAAAATTTTAGGAGGAAAAAGGATGAAAAAGCTAATTATAACAGTGATATCAGTTTTTTTTGCATTTAATATTTTTGCCAAAAATCAAGATAAAGATGCAAATAATGTATATAAACAACTTGAATTATTTACAAAAGTTTTGACTATAGTAAAAAAAGATTATGTTGAGGATAAAACCTATAAAGATTTAATTTATGGTGCAATAAATGGAATGCTTTCAAGCCTTGACCCACATTCATCTTTTATGCCTCCTGAAAGTTTTAAAGAAATGCAGGTTGAAACCAAAGGGGAATTTGGTGGACTTGGAATAGTTATTACAATAAAAGATGGGATACTAACTGTAGTTTCTCCAATTGAGGATACTCCAGCATATAAAGCTGGAATAAAAGCTGGGGATAAAATTTTAAAAATTAATGGAGAAAGCACAAGAAATATGACTTTAATGGAGGCTGTAAAAAAATTGAGAGGAAAACCTGGAACTAAAGTTACAATTTCAATTTTCAGAGAAGGTTTTAAAAAATTAAAGGATATTACAATTACAAGAGCAATAATTAAAATAAAAAGCGTGAAATATAAGATGTATGAAAATAAGATAGCTTACATTAGAATTACTCAGTTTCAGGAAAGAACAACAACTGAATTAAAAAATGCTTTAAGAGAACTTAAAAAGAAGTATGGTGAAATTAGAGGGCTTGTTTTAGATTTAAGAAATAATCCTGGAGGATTATTAAGTCAGGCTGTGGGAGTAAGTGATGTTTTTTTAAAAAAAGGTCTTATTGTTTATACAAAAGGTAGAGTTCCAAATAGTAACTATAAATTTTATGCTCATAATGATGGAATTGAAGGAAATTATCCAATGGTTGTAATAGTGAATGCTGGAACAGCAAGTGCTTCTGAGATTGTTTCAGGAGCATTACAAGACCATAAAAGAGCAATAATTATTGGAACTCAAACTTTTGGTAAAGGCTCTGTGCAAACAATAATTCCTATGAAAGATGGTTCAGCTATAAGACTTACAACAGCAAAATATTACACACCAAGCGGTCGTTCAATACAGGCTGAAGGTATAACTCCTGATATAATTGTTCCGCAGAGAGAAATAAAGAAAGTTGAGAAAAAGGATGAATTTATAATTAGAGAAAAGAACCTTGTAGGTCATTTTGTAAATGAAGAAGAAAAGAAAAAGAAAGAAAATAAAAACAAAAAAGAGCCAAAAATGATAAAATTTGATGAGGTTAAAGATTATCAATTATTACAGGCTCTTGAAATTGTTAAAGCATTACAGATTGCTCTTATGAAATGAAAAAATTTTTTTTATTGACAATTTTTTTGGTTTTCCCATACTTTCTAAATGCAGGAAAAGTAACAATTATCATTGATGATATAGGAAAAGATATAAAAACAGCAATAAAAATATGGGAAATAAATAGGAATATTACCCTTTCTATTATTCCATTTTTTAAAGATGCAAAAAAAATATCTTTTTATGCTGAACTTAATTCTCTACCAGTAATGCTTCATTTCCCAATGGAGCCAGAAAATTTCCATAATGACAGATTAAATAGATACTATCTTTTAACAAAATTTGATAAGAAAAAATTCATTGAAGTGGAAGAAATGGTATTGAAAATGCTACTTTATTATCAGGGAATAAACAATCATATGGGGTCTAAATTAACTGAAAATGAAAGATGTATGAGATGGTTTTTTGAAGAAATAAAAGGGAAAAATCTATTTTTTATTGATAGCAGGACAACTCCATTTTCAGTTGCGTATGATACCGCAAAAAGGGTTGGAATTCCAGCAGGAAAAAGAGATATTTTTCTTGATAATGAAAAAGATGAAGGAAAAATTTTAGAAAATCTTGAAAAATTATTTACTCTTTCGTATGAGAAAGGATATGCAATTGGTATTGGACATCCTTATAAATCAACAATTAAAGCACTATCAGATTTTTTAAAAAAACATCCTTTTATTGATATAATTTCAGCAAATGAAGGAGTAAAGTTTTATGAAATTAGCAGGCATTGATATAGGAACAAATACAACGAGGTTAATTATTTTTGATAAATCATTAAATAAAATATTAGAAAAAAGAAGAATTATTACAAGACTTGGAGAAAATTTTAATGGTTATATTTCAGAAAAAGCTTTAGATAGATTAATCCGAACTTTAAATTATTTTAAAGAAATTATGTATGCACATAAAGTTTATTCTTACAAAGCTTATGCAACAAGTGCTTTAAGAGAAGCAAAAAACAGAAAAGAGGTTATAGAAAAAATTAGAGAACTTACTGGAATTAATGTTGAAGTTATTGATTCAAAAAAAGAAGCAGAATTAACATTTAAAGGAGTTTTATGGTCTCTTGATAGGAAAATTTCAGATTTTATCTTACTTGATATTGGTGGTGGTAGCAATGAATACAGTTTAGTATTAAATAGAAAAATTAAAAAAACTATAAGCTTAAATTTTGGAGTTGTTTATCTACTTGAAAAATTTATAAAAAATGACCCACCAGATAATATGGAGTTAAAATTATTGGAAGAAGAAATTTAAAAAAATATAAAAATTGTTAAGGAAAATTTTGAGAATGTTAAAGTGTCAAATTTTGTTGGCACAGCTGGAACTATAACAACTATTAGTGCAATTCATCTTGATTTAAAAGAATATAATCCAGAAAAAATTAATAATCATAAAATCCCTTTTGATTTTATAAAGAAATTATTTTTAGAAATGGTAAAAATTCCAGCAAGTGAGAGACTAAATAGATATTTTTTAGAAAAAGGAAGAGAAGATGTAATTATTCCAGGAATTTTAATTACATTAAAAACAATGGAAATTTTCAGTTTCAATGAAGTAATTTCAATAGATTCTGGACTTCTTGAAGGAATTGTTGTTAGTTGAAGATAATTGCTAAAATCCATGAGATAAGAATTATAAAAGTAACTGAAAGTTTGAAAATATTCTGATATTTCTTTTCAATTAAAAATCTAAATCTTTTTAAAAAAATTTCAGTAACAATTAATCCAGAAAAAAAACCACAAATATGCGCTACAACATCAACATTTTTACCTCCTCCAAGCATTATAAAGAGAAAAAATCCTGCAATTGCTGGAAGATAGCTTTTTAAAACTTTTATATTCACATTTGCAAGTATTCCTATCATTGCAAAATTTGAAGTAGAAAAACCTATAGATGAGTGAAAATTTTGATAAAAAAATGAAGTAAAAACATTTCCCAAAAACCCGGAAATTATTATCATAAACCATGCAATTCCTTCACCAAAAATTTTTACAATGTATTTTAAGAGCAAAACTAAAAAGAATAGATTTGAAAGTAGATGGCTAAAGTTTCCATGAATTGTTAGAGATGTTATGCATCTATAAAATTCTCCATTAATAACCTTGTAAGCATCATTTGCACCATGGTTTATTATTAGATATTTTTTTCTAGAAATATTGTAAAAGAAGAAAAAAATTGCCAAAAAAATAATAATTGACCAAGAAAAAAATGAACATTTATCATTTACAAATGGGATTACAATAGTTTCTTCTTGAGGAAATAAATTTTCTCTTAATAATTCATTAAGGTCTATATACAGTTTTTTGTAATAATTCTCATGAATAAAAACTTTGCAATAGTTGTTTTCATAAATCTTTTTGTATGGATAATTTAAGGATATGCAGAGAAGTTCAAAATCAACAAGTAAATCATTGTTTAAAATAATTAAAAATTCTTTATACATTAAAACGGAAATGAATTATATCGCCATCTTTAACAATATAATCTTTACCTTCAGCTCTAATTAAACCTAACTCTCTACATTTAGATTCTGAACCTATTTTTACGAAATCATCAAAATGTATAACCTCTGCTCTAATAAAACCTCTTTCAAAATCTTTATGAATTTTTCCAGCAGCATTTATTGCTTTTGTTCCATTTTTTATTGTCCAGCCTCTAACTTCATTACTTAAAATTGTAAAAAAAGTTATTAAATCCAATAATTTATATCCCTCCTTAATTAAAACATCTAACCCTCTCTTTTCAATTCCCATGTCTTTTAAAAATTCTTCCCTTTCATTTTCATCAAGTTCATTTAATTCAGCTTCAATTTTTCCACAGATAATTATTGTATTATCTGAATAATTATTAAGTTGTTGTGAATACTTATTTCCAGATAGGCTGTTTTCATCAACATTTGCAACATATAAAATTGGTTTTAATGTTAAAAGATTTAATGATTTTAAAATCTTTTTCTCTTCTTCATTTTTTAATTCCAATTCTGAGCAAAATTTTCCTTTATTAAGCACTTCTTTAACTTTATTTAAAAGTTCATATTCATGTGATTGTTTTTTTAATTTTTCAAGCCTTCTTTCAACTACCTCTAAATCAGCCAAAATCAACTCTAAATTTACAATTTCTACATCCCTAACAGGGTCAATATTTCCTTCCACATGAGAAACATTATCATCATCAAAACATCGGACAACATGAATTATTGCATCAACTTCTCTAATATGAGACAAAAATCTGTTTCCTAATCCTTCACCTTTACTTGCTCCTTTTACAAGTCCAGCAATATCAACAAATTCAACTGTTGGATATATAACCCTTTCAGGATTTGTTAATTTTTGCAAAATTTTTATTCTCTCATCAGGAACTTTTACTATTCCTTTATTTGGGTCTATAGTGCAAAATGGATAATTTGATGCTTCAGCTTTTGCACTTTCACATAATGCATTGAAAATTGTTGATTTTCCAACATTTGGAAGCCCAATTATTCCGCATTTAAATCCCATCTTTTATTAACTCCATAAATTCTTTTTCATTAATTATTTTAATCCCAAGCTTTTTTGCTTTATCATATTTTGAACCTGGATTTTCTCCAACAACTACAAAATCTACTTTTTTGCTTACTGAATTTGATACTTTTCCTCCAAGTTTTTCCACAATTTCCTTTGCTTCATTTCTCGTAAAATTTTCAAGAGCACCAGTAAAAACAAATGTCTTACCAGAAATTTTACTTTCCTTTTTTTCTACAAGTTCATATTCTTCAAAATTTAATCCAAGTTCTTTAAGTTCATTTATAATCTTTAAATTTATTTCATTTCTAAAAAATTCATAGATAGAATCAGCAATAATTGTTGATTTTCTTTCAGTTTTTGCATCTTCCTTATAAATGCATTTTATAATTTCTTCTTTTTCTGCTTTCATTAAATTTTCAAGATTTTTAAAACATTTAGCAAGTTGCTTTGCCAAAAGTTCTCCAACATGTCTTATTCCAAGACCATTAATCAATCTCCAAAGAGTATTCTTCTTACTTTTTTCAATTGCTTCTAAAAGATTTCTTGTTGATTTATCTGCAAATCCTTCAAGATTAACTATATCTTCATATTTTAATCTGTAGATATCTGTAATATTTTTTATAAGTCCTTTATTTACAAAAAGTTCCACAATTTTATTTCCAAATCCTTCAATGTCCATACAATTTTTTGAAACAAAATGCTGGATGCTTCTTATTATTTGAGCTTCACATGTCAGGCTATTACTGCATCTATAAGCAACCTCCCCTTCTTCCTTTATTATATCCGCACCACAAATTGGACATTTTTCAGGTGGAGTTATTTCTTTTTCATTCCCGGTTCTTTTCTCTTTGACTGGCCCAATAATTTCTGGAATAACATCCCCTGCCCTTTTGATATAAACGTAATCTCCAAGTTTAATATCTTTATCTTTTATTTCATCAAAATTATGCAAAGTTGCTTTTTTTACTGTTACTCCACCAATTTTTACAGGTTCTAAAACAGCAACAGGCGTGATAATTCCTGTTCTTCCAACCTGATAAATAACATCTTTTAATTTTGTAATAGCCACTTCCTCTTCAAATTTATAGGCAATTGCCCATCTTGGAGCTCTACCAACAGAACCAAGCTTTTGCTGTAAATTAAAGTCATTAACCTTTACAACCGCTCCATCTATTTCATATTCAAGAGAATCTCTTATAGAATCAAGATACTTACAGTATTCAAAAGCTTCTTTAATATTTTTTACTTTTTTAGCAAGTGGATTTACTCTAAATCTTAATTCTTTTAAAATTTCAAGAAGCTCCCATTGAGATTTTATTTCCTTTCCTTCATATCTTCCAACTCCATAAACAAAGCATTTTAAATTTCTTTTTGCTGTTTCTTTAGAATCAAGCTGTCTTACTGAACCTGATGCACAGTTTCTTGGATTTGCAAATAAAGGAAGGCCTTTTTTTGCTCTTTCTTCATTTATTCTATAAAATTGCTCTTTATCTATATAAACTTCTCCTCTAACTTCAATTAAGCTAAAACCACTATTTTCTGGAAGGTATAATGGAATTGATTTTATTGTTTTTAAATTTGGTGTAACATCTTCACCAACAAAGCCATCACCCCTTGTTGAACCTCTTACAAGAACATTATTTTCATATACAAGTTCAATTGCAAGCCCATCAATTTTAGGTTCCACAACATATTCAATTTCTACATCAAAAGACAAATTTAAAAATCTTTTTACCCTTTCATCAAATTCGTATAATTCATCTTCTCCAAAAGCGTTACTGAGAGAGAGCATTGGAACAGAATGAGGAACTTTTTCAAATTTCTCAAGAGGAGGAGCTCCAATTCTTGCAGTTGGTGAATTTGGGTCATAAAATTCTGGATATTTTTCTTCAAGTTCCTGAAGTTTTCTGAATAATTTATCATACTCTGAATCTGGTATTACAGGTGAATCAAGAACGTAATATCTATAATTATGATATTCAATCTCTTTTCTTAATCTTTCAATTTCTTCTTTAATTTTTTTCTTATCTATCATGCCCCCTCCTTTACATCTCAAATTCTACCCTATCTCTACCTGAATTTTTTGCCCTATAAAGAGCGGTATCAGCTTTTCTTAAAAGTTCCTCATGATTTTTAATTCCTTTATGTGTTGTGCTAACCCCAAAACTCACAGTATAGGTTATTTTATTATTTTTAAATATAACCTCACTATTTTTAATAATACTTCTTAATCTTTCTGCAAGATATATTGCATCATCTTTTTCTGTTCCATAGGCAATTATGCAGAATTCCTCTCCACCATATCTTGCAATTACATCAGATGACCTAATTGTTCTTTTTACAGTTGAAACAAGATGTTTTAAAACTTCATCCCCTGCTTGATGACCATAGGTATCATTAATTTTTTTAAAATGGTCTATATCCATCATAATTATTGAAAATATATGATTATATCGCAAAA
>CAZQKL010000023.1:0-20847 GCA_964593895.1 uncultured bacterium | reverse complement strand
AAGATAGTTACTCCATAACTTTTTATTTACCAATCATTTTACTTGGCAGATAGAATACAATATGTGGAAAAACAGTTAAAATCACAACCATTAATATCATTATACAGAAAAAAGGAAAGGTTGCTTTTAAAATCCTTCCAATATTTTCATTTGAAATTCCTTGAATTACAAAAAGGCTAAATCCAACAGGTGGAGTAATCTGAGATAATTCAACCATAATTACAAGAAAAATTCCAAACCATAATGGTTTAAATCCATGAGCAGTTACAATTGGTAAAACAATTGGAAGTGTCATAACAACTATTGAAATCCCGTCAAGTAGCATTCCAAGAAATAGATACATTAAACCAATCACAAAAATTAAAGTATATGGTGATAGATGCATGCTTGCTATATATTCACTCAATGCTCTTGCTATTCCAGTAAATCCAACAACCTGTGATAAAAATGCAGCTCCACATATTATAAAGCAAATCATACAGGTTGTCATTACCGCGTTAATTAAAGATTTAACAAAAATTTTAAAATTTAAATTTTTAAATAAAAATGCAAGAAGATATGAACCTATTACACCAATTGCAGCAGCTTCTGTTGGAGTTGTAAATCCAAGGTATATTCCGCCAAGAACAATAAAAATTAAAAATAGAACAGGAAACAATTCCTTTGATTGAATAATCTTCTGTTTGAAAGTAAATTTTTCTGTTTCTTTTGGGGTAATATTTGGATTAAGAAGAGCTCTGATTATTATAAAAGTTGAATACATTCCACCTAAGATTAAACCTGGAATAATTCCAGCAATAAATAATTTACCAATTGAAGTATCTGATAATACACCATATATAATCATTATTAAACTTGGAGGAATTAAAAAACCTAGAGTTCCAGCACCTGCAAGAGAACCTAATGCTAAATCTCTATCATAACCTCTTTTTGATAACTCTTCCAATGTGATTTTGCCAACAGTTGCTGTTGTTGCAGCACTTGAACCTGAAACTGCAGCAAACAATGAGCAAGCAACTACATTTATATGTAGCAATTTCCCAGGAATTTTTTGAAACCAAGGTAAAAGTCCATTTAATAATTTTGTTGAAATTGCGGTATTATATAAAACTTCTCCCATTAAAACAAACAATGGTAGTGCTGTTAGACTAAATGAATCCATACTATTCCAAACAGAATTAGCTATTAAACTTCCTATTTTAGTCCAAACTGAAATTGTTGGTGGTAAATTTAAATTGTAAAGGAGCATTCCACAGATTGCTGCAGCAAAAAGGCTAAAACCAATCCATAATCCAGATAGGAGAAAAATAAACATTATTCCAAACATTACAATTGCTAATGTTAATGGATCACTTATAATTTTTAACCCTCCTTAAAATTAGTCCAATAATCTGTATTGAAAGAAGTAAAAAGCCTAAAAAAACTGATATTTCAGGTATCCAGAGAGGAGTTTCAGCAATTGAATCAGCTCTCATATCAAGTGCTTTTGTTTCCATAACCATTTTAAATGCATAAATACAAGCATAGGTAGAAATTGCAAAACCGATTATGTAAACAATAACATCTAAAATACAACTAACTTTTTTATTTTTTATTCTTGAAGTGATAATTGTTATTTTTATATGTTTCCCTTCTTTTAAAGTATATGCCAAACCAAAAAAAATTGATGCAACCATAAAATAAGCGCTATATTCATCTGTAATTAAGAGTGATTTATTGAAAATACTTCTTACAAAAATTTCAGTTGTAATTATTGCAACAATTAATAGCATAAAAAAGCCAGATATATATGCACCTATTTTTGAAATTTTCTCAATAACATTCACAACTTTTTCCATTTTTATTATCCATTACCTGCCCCGAAGGGCAGGTTTTTTTTTTATTTTACATAAGCTTCAAGGATTTTTTTAGCTTTTCCTCTACATTTAGCTACAAATTCTTTAATTATCTTTTGAGCTGCTTTATCCATAGCTTTATCTAATTCTTCAGTAGGTTCCATTACAATCATTCCATGCTGTTGAATAATTTTTAAAGCTTCCTCATTTCTCTTTTGTGAATTTTTCCATTGTAAATCTTCAATTTCTTTTGCTGCTTTTAAAATTGCTTTTTGCTGTTCTTTTGATAAAGATTTCCAATAATCAAGATTAATAGTCATCATATTTAATGGAAATGCATAATTGATTTTTGTAAAATATTTTAATACTTCCCAGAACTTACCATTTTTTGTTGATTCAGCACTTGTTAAAACAGAATCAATAACACCAGTTCTTAATGCTGAATAAACTTCTCCCCAAGCCATTGGAACTGGGCTTGCTCCAAGTTCTTTTAAAAATCTTGCACCATTTTTATCATAGGTTCTTGTTTTTAATCCTTTTAAATCTGCAACTTTTCTTATAGGTTTTTTTGTTACAAGTCCACTTGGTGGCCATGGTGCTGCATATAAAAATTTCTGATTCCATTTTAATGCAGCTTTTTCATACAAAGGTTTTAGTTTTTCATAAAGTTCTCTTGCTTCTTTGTAAGATTTTACAAGTCTTGGAAGAGAGCTCACACCAAATATATGTTCACTTCCAGCCACAACACCCATTAAAATATCACTTAAAGGAACCTGTCCATCTTTTACAGCTTTTAAAAGTTCAGGTCCTTTAAATCCAAGTGAACCACCTGGATGAACAACAATTTTTACTGTGCCATGAGAATATTTTTCAACAAGTTTTGCAAATTTCATAGCTCCCTGAGTATGAAAGCTTGTAGGTCCATAGATAGCGTTACAGTCAAGTTTTACAACTTTTGAGAAAAGCATGGATACTCCTAAAAAGATTACCCCAATAATTACTGTAGCTAATGTTCTTACTCTCATAAACTACCTCCTTAATTTTTTATTTTACCAAAACCCCCACCACCAGGGGTTTCAATCCTAATTTTAGCCCCTTTTTTAAGAAAAATATTAAATTTTCCTGGCATCTTTCTCTTTTCTCCATTAACAATTATTATATTTTCACCAGGTTTTCCATTTTCACCTCCATTAAGACCATATGGGGCTCTTTTTCTCCTTTCCGAAAGAACAGTAACTTCAGCATCAGATAATAATTGAATTTCTCTTATAATTCCATCTCCACCATAAAATTTGCCTTTCCCTCCAGAGTTTCTTCTAATTGAATATTCAGTAACCATAAAAGGATAATTAAATTCAAGTGCTTCAACAGGAGTATTTAATGTATTTGTCATATGAGAATGAACTGCACTTTCACCATGAGAATCAATTGATGCTCCCATGCCTCCACCAATGGTTTCATAATATGCAAAAGGCTGTCCATTTCTTTCATCAATTCCACCAATTGAAATATTGTTCATTGTGCCTTGGCTTGCAGCTGGAATTTTATCTGGAATTGCTTTTGATAAAGCACCAAGAATAACATCAACTATTCTCTGAGATGTTTCAACATTTCCTCCTGCAACTGCTGATGGAAATTCAGCATCAACTATTGTTCCTTTTTTAGTGATTACTTTTAATGGCCTTAAAAGTCCAGCATTTGTTGGAATATCATCTTCTATTAAAGCTCTGAAAACATACAAAACAGCAGATAAGGTTATTGAATAAACAGCATTAACACTTCCCATAACTTGAGGATTTGAATCTGAAAAATCTAAAATAGCTTCATCTCCTCTAATCTCTATTTTAACATTAATTTTTATATCTTCAGAAGATATTCCATCGTCATCAAGATAATCTGTAAATTCGTAAGTCCCATCTTTTATGTTTTTTATCAAATTTCTTAAAATTTTCTCAGAATAATCCATCATACCTTTACAGTAAAGTTTAACTGTATCAACTCCATATTTTTCTACAAGTTCTTTAATTCTTTTTATTCCAGTTAAATTTGCACTAATTTGAGCTGAGAAATCTCCCTCCCTTTCAACAGGAGTTCTAACATTATTTAAAAAGAATTTCATTAATTTTTTGTCAATTTTTCCTTTTTCCATTATTTTTAATGGAGGAATAATTATACCTTCCTGAAATAGAGAAGTTGATAATGGCATTGAGCCAGAAGAAATTCCCCCAACATCTGCATGATGAGCTCTATTAGCGACATAAAAATCTGGTTTTTCAGAATTTGATACAAAAACTGGAGCAACAATTGTTATATCTGGAAGATGAGTGCCACCCTTAAAAGGGTCATTTAAAATTATCATATCACCTTCAGAGATATTTCCCTCAGCAATTGCCATTTTTACACTCATAGGCATTGAACCAAGATGAACTGGAATATGAGCAGCTTGAGCTACCATATCTCCATTCTCATCAAAAATAGCACATGAAAAGTCTCTTCTCTCTTTAATATTTGGGCTAAAAGCGGTTCTATTTAATGTAACCCCCATCTCTTCAGCAATAGAGGAAAATCTATTTTTAAAAACTTCAAGTAAAATTGGATTTAATTTCATAATTTACACCTCTAATATTAGATTTTCAAATTTATCAACATAAACTAAACTTTCTGGTGGAACAACAATTGTTGAGGAATACTCAACAATTATTGCTGGACCTTCTAATTTGTTGCCATATTTTAAAAAATCTCTTTCGTAAATTTTAGTTTTGTAAGTTTTACCTGAAAATATAACATCTTTTTCTCCAAGATATGCTTTTTTATCAATTTTTTCAGTTTTTTCTTTTATTTCTTTAAACTCAGGTTTTGGCAATAATCCCCTTGCTCTAATTCTTACATTAACTATTTCTATCCTTTTATCAGGATTTGAGTATCCATAATTTTTCTCATGTAATTTATGAAATAATTCTGCAAAATTTTCCTGAAATGGCACAACTATTTCATAAGATTGACCTTTGTATCTAATATCAAGGTATTTTTCTATAAAAATTTTATCATCGTCAATACCTTCATTTTTAAGGTCAATTATTGCTTTTTCCTCAATATCCTTAAAATATGGAGAAATATCTTCTTTTTTTAAACTTTCTTTTGAAATCATAACAGTTTGCGAATAATCTTTTATAACATCTGCAAGAAGCATTCCAATAGCTGATAAAATTCCAGGATGTTTTGGAACAAGAACTTTTGGTATATTTAAAAGCTTTGCAAGAAAAGCAGCATGCATTCCTCCAGCTCCTCCAAATGAAAACAGAGTGAATTCTGAAGGGTTATATCCTCTTTCAACTGAAATAACTCTAATTGCTCTTTCCATATTTGCATTTGCAACATTCAAAATCCCTTCAGCAAGTTCTATTTCATCTAATCCCATTTCACTCGCCATTTTTGAAAAAAAGTGTGATAATCTATCAGTATGAAGTTTCATTTTTCCACCTAAAAATTTTTCAGGAATTAATCTTCCAAGAAATAGATTAGCATCTGTAACTGTAATTTTATCTCCTTTTCCATAACATATTGGACCAGGGTCAGCTCCAGCACTTTCTGGTCCAACTCTTAAGGACCCTCCAATGTCAAAATATGCTATTGAGCCACCTCCAGCACCTACTGTATGAATATCAATCATTGGAGTTTTTATAGGAAAATCTGAAATTTCAGATTCAGTTGTAAGTGGAAGTTTATCATCAATTAATGATACATCAGTTGAAGTTCCACCCATATCAAATGTTATCAATTTTGTAAAACCCGCAATTTTACCTATTTCATAAGCTCCTACCGCTCCACCTGCTGGTCCTGAAAGGATTGTTCTCACAGATTCTTTCATTGCAGTTTCTGCAGAGATACTTCCACCATTAGATTGCATAATTCTCAATTTGCTATTGCCAATATTATCCTTTATAAATGAGATGTATCTTGCCATTTTAGGTGAAACATAAGCATTGATAACAGTTGTAGAGAGTCTTTCATATTCTCTGAATTCAGATAAAACTTCATGAGAAAGTGAATAGAATAAACCAGCTTTTTTTAACTTTTCTCCAATAATTTTTTCATGAGAATTGTTTTTAAATGAGAATAGCATGCAAACCGCAACTGATTCAATATCTGCTTCACCTATTTTTTTTACTACTTCATCTATTTCGTTTTCGTTTATATTTTCAATAACATTACCTTTATAATCAATTCTTCCTTTAATACCAAATCTATGGTCTTTTGGAATAAGGGCAGGATTTTTTCTGTATTTTAAATTGTAAAGTTCTTTTCTATTCTGTCTTCCAATTTCAATAATATCCTCAAATCCATGATTTGTAATTAAAGCTGTATTTGCTCCTTTTTTTTCTAAAATTGCATTTGTTGCAACAGTTGAACCATGGGTTATGTTTGCAGTTTTTCCTTTTGTAATATGTTCAATACCCTTTAAAACTGCTTCTGCAGGATTTTTGGGTGTGGATAAAATTTTATAAACATTCCATCCAGTTTCATCTTTATAAATAAAATCTGTAAAAGTGCCTCCTGTATCAACTCCAATTATTATCATAAATTCTTTTCCTCCAAAGTTTTTTTCAATAATTTTATCCCTTCTTCATCATGAAATCTTGAATAAACAACAACTTTTTTTATTGAACTAAAAAGGTCTCTATAGTCATTGTAAATTGACTTTAAAGTTAAAAGAATTTCTGTATTTGATATAAGTTGCTTATTTTTTAATATTTCATGGATTGTTAAAAATTTTAAATTTCTAAATCTTGTTTGTAAAAATTTGTAAGTTGACCTTAGCCTTTCTTTAAGTTCTTCAGAAATGGTTAAAACAACAATATTTGCATCTTCAGGAATAATGTTAAAATTTATTAGCTGTTCAATTGGTGGAGTAATTTTAAGTGGAAATATTTTTAAATTTTTTACTTTTAGTAACGGCTGACAATAATATGTTGTCACTATTAGATAATCTGTTTTATCATTTTCTAAAAATTTTAAAGCATCTTCAAGTAACATTGGTATGACATCAATATTTAAAATATTTTCAAGCTCAATTTTGCCAATCCAGAGATTATAATAGTCTTTTTCAACAAAAATTACTTTTTTCTTTGTTCCTGTTTTTTGATAAGTATAGAAAGCTCCAACAAAGCATGATAAAATTTCAGGGATTGAAAATCCAAAGCTTTTTGCTGTGTCAAAAATATTTTCAAATTTTAATTTTAATTTGCTGTAATTATTAATTTTTTCTGTTGAAGGAATGTATTTTACCCTTGTGCCTGATTTCTTTTTAGTTTCAATGTAACCAAGTTCTGTAAGTTCATTAAGAGCTTTTTTAACAGTATTCATATTTACATTAAACTCTTCCCCAAGAAGTTCAGGAACTAATTTTCCATCTCTTTTCCCTGAAAGGATTTCATCAAGAATTAATAATTTTATAAGTTTGTTTTTATAAAATAAATTTTCCATTGATTTTATCAATAAAAATTTTTATTCTTAATTGTCAAGAAAAAAGAACAAAAAAATATATTTTTTTTGATGTTTGAAAAATAAATTAAAAAGTGATAAAGAAAAATCTCAAAATAAAAACAAAAAAATATCTTTTTGGAGGATACAATGTTTATTGATACTCATTGTCATTTAAATATGGATTTTTTTGAAGAGGATTGGAAAGATGTTGCATTTTCAGCTTATAATGAGGGGGTAAAATTTATTATAACAATTGGAACTAATCTAAATGATAGTAAAAAAGGAGTGGAAATTTCAAAAAAGATAGATTTTATCTATACTTCAGTGGGATGGCATCCTCATGATACAAAATATATTAATGGTTTTAATGACATTATGGAAGTAATGAAATTAGCAAAAAATAACAAAAAAGTTATTGCAATTGGAGAAATTGGGCTTGATTTTTACAAAAATTATTCACCAAAAGATGTGCAAGAAAAATTTTTTAGAATGCAGATAAATGTTGCTAAAGAATTAAATTTACCAATAATTATTCATGATAGAGATGCTCAAGATAGAGTTTATGAAATATTGAGAGAAGAGAAAGCAGATGAGGTTGGAGGTGTTTTTCATTGCTTCTCTGGTGATTATGAATTTGCAAAAAAAATTTTTGATATAAATTTTATGATTTCATTTACAGGAACAATAACCTTTAGAAAAAATAGAAATAGAGCTTATGAGCTTATTAAAAAAGTTCCAATTGATTTAATTTTAACAGAAACTGATGCTCCATTTTTAACTCCAGAGCCTTATAGAGGAAAGAGGAACGAACCAAAGTATGTAAAATATGTTACAGAAAAGATAGCTGAATTTAAAAACATGGATTTAGAAGAAGTTTGTGAAAAAATTTTAACCAATGCGAAAAATTTATTTAATCTGCCCCATAAATAACTGCCAGAATTAATGCTGGTTTATCTGTATTTGTTGTAATAAAATGAGGAACTGATGAGAGATAATAAATTGTGTCCCCCATATTTAAAATTTCTGTATCTTCTCCAATAATTACTTTAACTTCACCATCAAGAACGTATATAAATTCCTCCCCTTCATGCACACTTTTCTCTTCTTTGGATTCAGGATAAAGTTTAACAAGAAATGCTTCCATATGCTTTTCTTTTAATCCTGTTGCAAGAGGAATGTATTTATAATGATGACCAGCTGTGGATACTCGTGGCGTAACCTTTTGGTCTTTTACTCTCATAACACAATAGTTTTTTTCCCTTTTCTCATCAAAGAGATTTGACATCATAACATCAAGAGCTTTAGATAATCTCACTATAATTCCAAGAGGAGGAGATACTTTCCCATTTTCAATATCTTCTAAAAATTCTTTTGAAAAACCTGTTTTTTTAGCAACTTCTTCTATGGTTAATCCTTTTGTTTTTCTAATCTTTTTTATTTTTTCTCCTATCAATAATTCTTCTTTTGGTTTCTCAACACTATCAAGTTTTGAAGAAATCTCTTCAATATATTCTTCATAGTATTTATTAACTTTATCTGGTGTTATCATAATTTTTACCTCCTTTTTAAGAGCTTATCAGAATAGAATAAAAAAATCAATATAAATCAAAAAACTTGTATAGCAAATATGAAGTTGATTTTATTCCATAAGAAACATAAGGGGGAGAAAGTTCAAAAATATAACTTTTTTCAACCTTTTGCTTGTTTTCAGCATAAATTTTCACATAATCGTAACCTTTTTTTTTAACAATTATATATGGCAAAAATTTAAAAAGCTTATTTTTCCTTTTCAAATTTAGAATAATAAAAAAATTGCTGTTTTTTTTAATTATTATGCTAATATCAAACTTTTTTAAAAATTCACCGCAAACTGGATATCTTTTTTCAACTTTTTTTATAAAATTATCAAAAACGTATGCAAAATTTAGAAACGGGTAAAGGTCAATTTCATTTTTTTTTAATGAATGTTCTCTATTTTTTTCATAATAATTTTTATTAAAAGGGATAATAATAAAAGATGTGAGTTTATTATTTTTGTTATCATAAGAAAAAACAATTTTTACATTATTTTTGTAAAAATCAAAGTTTAAAAAATTTTTAAATTCAAGAACTTTTTCAATAAAAGTTTCAGAAAAATTGTTAAATTCAATTTTTACATTATAGTTTGAAATAAAATTTTTTGAAATTTTTCCAAGTCCTCCAATGTAAACCCATCCAGTTTTGTTATCAAAATTTATTAAAGCCCATTTCCCTTTTCTTTTCAAAATTACTACACTTGTTCCTTTTTTTAATTTGTAAAGAATTTTACTTTTAATTGAAGGTTTTTCCCTTAAATTTAATACATGGGCAATGATTTTTGCTTTATAGATATATTTTGAAAATAATGGAGTGGAAAAAATAAAAATAAGAAGTATAAATTTACAGAAAAACCTTTTTGAAAACATCTTCAATTATTTCAATTTCATCATCAAAAATTGTTCTTACATCTAATAGATATTTTTCATCTTTTATTCTACCTTTAATTGGAATAAACGCTTTTCTTAATTTTTCATCAATGTAACCAGCTGAATATTTTTTACTTTTAACAACTACAACAAAGGTTTCAATTCTATTCATTGGAAAAGCCCCACCACCAACGTATGAAAAATCTTTTTCAACATAAAATTCAAAATCATTAACAACTTTTTTCAATTTTTCGCAAAGAGCTTCAGCTTTTTCTTTTAGCAAATTTAAGTCTTTAGAGATAAAATTTAAAGCGGTTATCTCTTTTTTTGCTATCTCTTCATTGAAATATCTTTTAATTGTTCTTTCCAAAATTGCCATTGTCCATTTATCAATCCTTAAGGCTCTATTTAATGGATGTTTTTTTAAAATTTCTATATACTTTTTTTTACCAAGAATTATTCCAGCTTGAGGACCTCCAAGAAGTTTGTCTCCGCTGAATGTTAATATATCAACTCCTTTTTTTATTTCATCTTGCACAAGAGGCTCATCGGGCAATCCATATTTTGTTAAATCAATTAAACATCCACTTCCAAGGTCTTCCATAACAGGGATGTTATATTTTTCACCTAATTTTATTAGTTCCTCAACGTTAACTGATTGTGTAAATCCAATTATTCTGTAATTGCTTGTGTGAACTTTTAATATTAATCCTGTGTTTTCATTAATTGCATTGATATAATCCTCTATTTTTGTTTTATTTGTTGTGCCCACTTCTTTTAAGATAGCTCCACTTTGAGCCATTACTTCAGGAATTCTGAATGAACCTCCAATTTCAATTAGTTCTCCTCTTGAAATAATAACTTCTTTTCCTTTTGCAAGTGCTGAAAGCGAAAGTAATACTGCTGATGCATTATTATTTACAATAAGGCAATCTTCACAATCAGTTAATTTTTGAAAATATTCTATGACATTCTGATATCTTATACTTCTTTTTCCTGTTTTAAGACTTAATTCAAGATTAGAATATCTTGTGAGAACCTCTTTTGCTTCATTTAAAATTTTTTCTGAAATAGGAGCTCTACCTAAATTTGTATGAAGCACAATTCCAGTTGCATTAATCACCCTTTTAAGTTTTTGGGAAAAAAATTTTTCAGTTTTCTCAACAATATTTTCTATAATTCTATTTTCATTTACATCTTTTTCTTCAGCTTTTTTCAATTTTATTTTTTCTCTTATTTCCTTTAAAACTTCATCAATTATTTTTTTTAAAATATCTTTTCCATAAATTTTTAATAGATTTTCAATTTTTTCATTTTTTAAAATATTATCAACTTTTGGTATTTTTCTAAAAAGTTCATTTATCATTTATTAAACTCCTACAGTAATCTCTAAAATTATTAACTCCAATAAAAAATTCTCTCATCATCACTACCCAGTAGTATAATCCTTTTCTTGTTAGAGAGAGCTGATTTTTTTCTATTTTTATCCCACCAATTAGGTAGAAAAATAGAATTTCTTTTAGTAACTTTCTAAAAAAATTTTTTCCATATTTTTTTATTATAAAATTTTTATCAAGCTTTGTGCCAAAAAGTTTAATTAAAAAATCGTATCTCATTTTATCTATCTCTGAAAATTTTTTAAATGCTTTTAATGGCAATTTATTTTTATCAACCATTTCAATATATTCTTTTATTGAAAACGTATTTGAATATATAATTCCTTCATAATATCCAAATGAGCCACTTCCTGTGCCTATATATTCATCGTAATCAATAATGTATTCATCAATCATAGATTTTTTTCTTGAAAAGCACCAACAGGTGCTTGGAAAATATTCATCCTCAAGCATTGAAAGAATTATGTAATAAAATTTTTTTTCATTTTTAAAAGAAAATTTCCCAAGATTTTTAGATATAAGTTTTTGAGTAGATTCTGAAACCATTAAAGGATAAAAAGTAACCTGGTCAACTTTAAGTTCTTTTATAATTTCACAATCTTTTTTTATATGAGCTTCTGTATGAGTTGGAAAATTAAAAATCATATCAATGTTTAAAGTGTCAAATCTATTTAAAGTTAATTTTATTCTTTCCTGAATTTCTTTTGAACTGCCATATTTATGGTATCTTTCAATCTGTTTTAAAATTTTATCATCAAAACTTTGCACTCCTACTGATAATCTATTAACTTTTACTTGAAGTAAATTTTCAATGATTTTTTCATTTAAATGATTTGGATTTGTTTCACAAGAGATTTCTTTAATTGAAAACAATTCTCTTGCAAGATTTAAAGTTTCACATAATTCTTCCACAATTATTGTTGGTGTCCCACCACCAACATAAATCCCTTCAAAATCAAAACCTCTTTCATAATAAAGTTTTAATTCTTTTCTAAGTCTTGGAAAATATTTTTTTGCTGTTTTATAATTAAATTTAAATCTATTAAATGAACAATATGGACATAGTTCTTCACAAAAGGGGATGTGAATATAAAGAAGAAGTTTTTTATAATTTTTCCATTTAGGTTGAGGAATTTCACTAATTTCATCAAATTTTAAATTTCTTTTTGTGTACCATCTTAAATATTTTGTAATAAAAAAATCAATCATTTATAAAACCTCAGCTGCTAATTCTGCAAGTGGAGACCTTTCTCCTTTAATTAAAGTTATTGAACCTGCTATTTCATATTGTAAAAATTTCCCAGAAACATAACTTAATCCATTACTTGTAAAATCCACATATGGATTATCAATCTGATATGGGTCTCCTGTGAGAATAATTTTTGTATTGTCTCCAGCCCTTGTAATAATTGTTTTTATCTCATGTGGAGTTAAATTCTGTGCTTCATCAACTATTAAAAACTGATTTGCAATACTTCTTCCTCTTATGTAAGTTAATGGTTCAATTTCTATGATTTTTTTCTGAATTAAGAATTCATAGTCTTTTCTGTTTTCATTATTTATTCCAATTATAAAATCAAGATTATCATAAATAGGTTGCATCCAGGGTTGTAACTTTTTCTCCACATCCCCTGGTAAAAAACCAAGGTCTTTACCTAATGGAAATATTGGCCTTGAAGTTACAAGCTTATTATAAATTTCTTCATCTATTACTTTTTGTAAACCTGAAGCTAAAGCAAGAAGAGTTTTTCCTGTTCCAGCTTTACCAAGAAGAGTTACAAGTTTTATTTCATCATCAAGAAGAAGGTGAAATGCCATAATCTGTTCAAGGTTTTTAGGTTTAATTCCCCAAATACCTTTTTCTTTTAAAAATTTTGTATTTATTAGAATAATTTTATTTTTTTGTTTTTTATAAATTCCAATTGCTTGATTGTTTGGGTAAATTTCGCTTTTAAAAAGAAAAAATTGATTTGGGTATATTGGATGTGAAAGTTTTTTCTCTATTTTTTCTATCTCTTTAGTCTCTTTTTTTCTGTAAAGATTTTCTATAAATTCATCAGATACCATAACAACATCATAACCTTGAAAAAACTCCTGAAATTTTACAGACTTCTCTTCATAGTCAATAGCATTTAAACCAATGGCACTTGCTTTAATTCTTAAGTTTATATCTTTTGTAATAAAAAAAATTTCATCATCATCTTTTATGTTTTCTTTTATTTCGCAAGCAGTTGATAAAATTCTATTGTCCCCTTCATCTCCCATAAATGGATAATGTGTATATTTGTTCAAAGGCTCTTTTGGAATTTTTATTAAAAGAGTTGAGCGGTTTTCAAGTTTAATTCCTTTTGTAATATCTCCCTTTACTCTCAATTTTTCAATATTTCTTGAAAATTGACGAGCATTTCTTCCTGTTTCATTTAAATGTTTTTTAAATCTATCAACCTCTTCAATTACTGTAATTGGAATTACAATAACATTATCTTCTCCTTCAAATTTAAAAATTGCATTTGCATCATATAAAAGAACATTTGTGTCTAAAACATAATATTTCATTTTTATTCTCCAACATGTTTTTTTAATAAAATAAGTTTTCTATGACCAAGTTTTCGGGAATATATGATTGAAAAATCTTTTAAGTTAATTTTTCCCTTTCTAAATTCTTTATATTTCATAACAATATATTTGAAATTTTCCAAATCTTTTTCATTTTTTGAAAAATTTAACCTGTCTTTTTTTAAATAAAAGTTAAACCCTGGATTTATATACCTGAAAAAAAGCACATTATCTATATTTTTTGTGATTTTTACTAAATTTTTGATGAAAATTTTTGGACTTTTTAAAGGATTGAAAAGAGGAAAAATAAACGAATATATAGAAAAGATAAGCCCTGCAGATGCAAAATATAAAGTTATTATGCTTTTTATGTATTTTAAAGAGAAAAAGGAAATCCAAAATGAAAAAGCAGTAATTACAGTTAAGTATGGATTAACCTTTCCTGTTTTATAAAAGTAATAAATTTCGCAACCAAGAGATAGCAATCCAATAATTGTGGTTATAAAAAAATATGGGTATTTAAAAAATTTTTCATTTCCATGAAAATTTTCTGCAAAAACATAACCATATAATACACTCATAGCAGGATAAAGTGGTAGAAGATATAAACCTCTTTTCTCTTTTGAAAAGCATAAAAATATAAAATTAACGAAAAAATAGCATAAAAACCAGATTAATTTTTTATCTATTTTTTTTTTGGGTGAAAATATTTTTTTTAATACATAAGGGATAAACACAGACCAAGGTAAGAAATCAAGAGGGAAAATATAAAAATAGTAAAAAAATGACCTTGGATGATTTACTCCTTCCGCATATCTTTTGAAAACATGTTTAATAATTAATTGTTTTATATACTCATCTCCACCATATACCCAGGAAGGAATAATCCAGAGAGAAATGATACCAAAAATTACAATTAATGTTTTTATCCATGGAACTTTTTTCAAGTTTTCTTTATCATTAGTAATAATTAAAAATGAAGCAAAGGTCAAAAATGGTATAATAAATCCAAGTGGACCTTTGATTAAAGTTGCTATTCCCTGAAAAATTCCTGAAATATAGATATAAAAATTTTTTCTTTTTTCAATGTAAAAATGTAGAAAAATAATTGAAATTAGAATAAAAAGAGTAAAAAAAGTATCAATATTTGCTCTTCTTGAAAGATGAACCATTGAAACATTTGTTGATATTACAATTGCTGAAAAAACCCCAATTCTCAAATTATTAAAAATTTTTTTTGAATAAAAATAAGTTAAAATAACAATTAATAAACCACTTATTGCTGGAGTTAATCTTGCAATAAATTCAGAATAGGAATTAAAAGTCTTAAAGAAAAAAGCAATTGCCCAGAAGAAAAGAGGTGGTTTATGTGCATAAATTTGGGAATTTAAATGAGGAATTAGATATTGTTTTAAAGAAATCATTTCTCTTGCAATTTCAACATATCTTGGCTCATCAGGGTCCCATAAATCTATTCTTCCTAAAAATGAAAAAAATAAAATTCCTGAAATGATAAAAACTAAGTATTTAAAATATTTCATTAAATTGCCTCCAGTAGTAATTTAGTATAATTGTGAGTAGGATTTTGAAAAATTTTTTCATTAGTTGCAACTTCCACAATCTCACCTTCTTTCATAACTGCAATTCTATCAGCAATAAATCTAACAACTGAAAAGTCGTGAGTTATAAATAACATGGTTAACCTGAATTTTTCATGAAGATTTTTTAAAAGATTTAAAATTTGTGCCTGAACTGAAACATCTAAAGATGAGACAGGTTCATCTGCAATTATAAACTCAGGATTAATAACAAGTGCCCTTGCAATTACAGCTCTCTGTCTTTGTCCTCCACTTAACTGGTGAGGAAATTTATCGTAAAATTCCTCAGTTAATCCGCAAATTTTCATTGTTTCAATTACTTTTTCTTTTTTATTTTTTATGTTTCTAAAAAGCAGGAGAGGTTCTTTGATACTTGTTCCAATTTTTAATCTTGGATTTAAAGAAGAATATGGGTCTTGAAAAATGTATTGAGTTTTTTTCCTAAAATTTATTAGTTTTTTTCTGTCAAACTTAAAAATATTTTCTCCTTCAAATAAAACTTCACCGCTATCAGGTTTTTCTATTCCAATAATTATTTTAGATAAAGTTGTTTTTCCACTTCCACTTTCACCAACAAGCGCAAGAACTTCACCTTTTTTTATTTCAAGATTTATATTTTTTAAAACTTTATTTTTACCATAGCTTTTTGAAATGTTAATTAATTTAATCATCTTTGATTATTAAAGTTCTTAATCTATTTATAGTTCCTGCAACTTCAAATTTTCTTGGTAAAGAAAGATTACCTGGAGGATTTTTAAATAAAAGTTTAAATCCAAATTTATGAAATTTTTCATAAAAAATTTCAAGAGCTTCAGAAATTGAAATCTTTTCATTAAATATATTTTTACTCAAATAATTTATTATTTCACCAATGCATCTTGTTTGGGAAGTTGAAACAATTTGCTCAACATAAGAAATATCAATCACTTCTTTTCCAAAAATTAACTCTTTTTTCCCTTTTGCTTTTATTTTTTTGGCCCTAAAGCTTTTTCTTAATGGAATTCTCTTTTTAATAATACCAAAATATGGGTCACTTTCAATTTCCCTCTGTGAAGGTAGTTCTTTAATAATTTTTTTTGCTTTCTCAGTTTTATCAAAAGGCAAATAATTTTCCATTGATATAATTTTATCAGCAACTTCAAGGTAATCTCCAGAGCCTCCAATCACCATTATAGTAGATATTCCAAAATCTTTATAAAGAGTTTGAACCTTATCTATAAATGGTGTTATTGGTTCTTTCTCTTTTGGTATTAATTTTTGTATTCTTGCATCTCTTATAAGGAAATTAGTTGCAGTAGTATCTTCATCAATTAAAAATAGTTTTGCTCCAACTTCAATATTTTCAATTATACTTGCAGAAATTGATGTTGAGCCAGATGCATTTTCTGTTGAAAATTTTTTAGTATCTTTATTCTGGGGAAGATTTTTTATAAAAGGTGAAATATCAACTTTTTCAATAAATCTCCCATCTTCACTTCTCACTTTCACAGTGTCTTTACATGAAATAACCCATTCTCTACCATCTCCAGGAATATGGTTATAAATTCCATGAGAAATAGCATTTAAAAGAGTTGATTTTCCATGAAATCCTCCTCCAACAATTAAAGTTACCCCCTCAGGAATTCCCATTCCTTTTATTTTACCATGATGAAGTGTTTCAAATTCTACTTCCATTGATTTTGGAGATTTAAATGGTATACCATTTTTTAAGGGAGTATCTTCTACACCAGATTTTCTTGGTAATATAGAATTATTTCCAATAAACGCAACAATTTTCTTTTTTGAAATATTATTTCTTATATATTCTTGGTCTTCAATTAAGTTAACAAAATCGTAAACATTTTTTTTGTTGTAATATTTAAAGTCAAACACATCTATGCATGAAGGAATTTCTTCTACAAGCATTTTTATTGCTGTTAGGCTATCTATTCTCCTTCCAATCCCAGGAAGTCCAGCAAAAAATCTTATTTCTATGGAATTATTAAATATTTCACTTGATGACCTTTTTAGAACTTTCTGACCACCAGCTTCTACAAAGTATAACCCACTATGGCCTGTTCCTCTTTTTCTTGAAAATTTATCTATCTTTTGTTTGAAATTTCTTACAATAAAATCTTCTAAAGCTAATTTCCTTATATCATTGTTGTAAAGTTCTTTTGGGAATTTTAATTTTGAAATTATTTTTATTTTTGAAGGAGATGCAAAGGGGTCTTGCTGACAATGGTCAATTGATAAGATTGTATCTTTATTAATTTTATATTCCCCTTCTATCTGTTTGTATAATTTATAAGATTTTCTGTTTATTTTTTCTAATTTCTTTTTTAAATTTTTCATATCCATTTAAGTTTTACAAGATAGCGAAAAAAAAATTAATGTCAATAAAAAATTTATTTGACAAAAAAGTAAAAATTAATAAAAACTTAATTATCAATTTAATATTTTAGGGGGCTAAGATGAAAAAAGTAAAAAATTTTAGAGACTTTGTAACATTGACAAATTATAAGAAAGTTTTAATAAGACCAACTATCCCTTCAGATAAAGAACTTGTTTATGAATTATTTCAGAGGGCAGATGAAAGTGATATGAAATTCTTGAAAGACAAAGTAAAAAAGAGAGAAGTTGTGGAAAGATGGTATGAAAAACTTGATTTTACAAAAGTATTACCAATTGTTGCTATTTATGATAATAAAATTGTGGGAAATGCAACTTTACATTTTATGACAAAATCAAAAAGACATATGGCAGAAATAAGACTTTTTCTTGATAAGGAATTTAGAGGGGTTGGTCTTGGTTCATACATGGTTAAATCTTTATTAAAGATAGCAAAAGAGCTTAATTTAAAATTTGTTATTGCTGAAATTATTTCAGAACATTATAGACTAATAAAAGCTTTTAGAAAATTGGGATTTTCAAGAAAATGTGACCTTGAAGATTATTTTATGACAGAAGAAGGAGAATTATACGATGTAACAGTAATGATGTACGATTTGCAAGCTAAAACTGATTATGAATTTTAATTTAAGAAAGTTAAAATATAAAAAATTTAAAAGCAAAAATTTAGAAGATACAAAAATTTTATTAATAACATCAAAATATTTCCTTATTGGCGAAATAATCAAAGCTTTAAATATACTTGGATTTCAATACGATACAATAATACTTGAAACAAAAGAATATTTAACTGAAAAGTTTATTTCTACTTTAATTGAAAAGATTTCAAGTTTTAAGCCTGATTTTACCTTTACAATAAATCATCTTGGAATTGATAGAGAAGGAATTTTAATGGAATTTTTTGAAAAAATTCAAATGCCAATCTTGTCATGGTATGTGGATAATCCAAATTTGATAATTAGATATTACAGAAAAAATATTTCTGATTATTGCTGTATTTTAACCTGGGATAAAGATAACATTGAAGATATGAAAAATATAGGGTTTAAAAATGTTTACTATCTTCCTTTGGCAACAGACCATACAAGATTTAAATATATTCCCATTGAGAAAAATATTTATAAAACAATTAAACGGGATATATGTTTTGTTGGAAAATCAATGATTGATCAGGTTAATGATGTGTATGAAAAATGCATTGCACCAGAAAGTTTTAAAAAACTTTATAGAAAAATTGCTGTAGATTTTGAAAAAAGTAGTATTAGAAGTGTTTCAGAGTTTTTAAAAAGAAATTATTTTGAGATATACAAAATTTTTGAAAAATTACCTGAAGAATCTAAAACTTACTTTGAAACACTTGTAACATGGGAAGCAACGCGAATTTATAGATATAAATGTGTTAAAAGTATTGTAAAATTTAAACCATTAATTGTTGGTGATAATAGATGGAAAAAATATTTCAGAGATAAAATCTATTATTTCCCTGAAGTTAATTATTATGAAGATTTGCCATTTATTTACAATCTTGCTGAGATAAATTTTAACACAACGAGCATGCAAATGAAAAATGCTGTAAATCAGAGGGTTTTTGATGTTCCAGCATGTAGAAGATTTATAATTACAGATTACAGAAAACAGATTGAAGACCTATTTGAAATTGATAAAGAGGTTGTATGTTATAAAAGTATTGATGAAATCCCAGATTTAGTGGAAAAATATTTGAAGGATAAAAAAGAGAGAGAAAAAATTATTGAAAATGCTTATAAAAGGGTTATGAATGAGCATAAATATACAGATAGAGTTATGGAAATTATAAAAATTGCAAAAAAAATTTACTCTTAAAGGAGGGGTTTTATGGAAATAATTATCAATGGATGCAAATTGAGATTGGTTCAGGGTGATATAACAAAGCAGGAAACAGATGTAATTGTTAATGCTGCAAATTCTTCTCTATTAGGTGGAGGAGGAGTTGATGGTGCAATTCATAGAGCAGGTGGACCTGCAATATTAGAGGAATGTAAAAAAATAAGAGAGAAAATTGGTGGATATCTACCAACAGGTGAAGCAGTAATTACAACTGCTGGAAATTTACCTGCAAAAAAGGTTATTCATACAGTAGGTCCAATCTATGGGAGAGATAAAGAGCCTGAAAAACTTCTTGCAAATGCTTATAGAAATTCATTAGCTCTTGCTTTAAAAGAAGGTTATAAAACAATATCATTCCCTTCAATAAGTACAGGAGCTTACGGTTATCCAGTAAAAGAAGCTTCAAAAGTTGCATTATCAACTGTAATTGATTTTCTTAAAAAAAATAAAGGTCTTGAAGAGGTTAGATTTGTTCTTTATAGTGAAAGAGACTTTAATATTTATAAAAACACTTTGCAAGAACTTGTAAAAGATGCTTGAATATCTGATTGCTCTTAAAAATGTCAGAGGAATTGGAGAAGTTAAATTTATTGAGTTAATTGAAAAGTATAAAAATCCTAAAATTATTCTTGAAGATGTTTTAGAATGTTCAAATTTAAATGAATTACTGGAAAAAGCTGAAAAAGAGATTGAATTAGCTAAAAAAAATAATGTTAAAATTCTTTCCTATTTAGATGAAAATTATCCTCAAGAACTTAAAAACATCCATGCTCCTCCTCCAATTCTTTACTGTAAAGGAGATATAAATTTATTGAATTTTCAAGATAAAATTGCAGTTGTAGGAACAAGAAAGCCATCCTCATACGGAAAAAAAGTTTCTGAATTTTTAGTTAAAGAACTTGTTGAAAATGAAATTTTAGTTGTTTCAGGTCTTGCAAGGGGAATAGATTCAATTGTCCATAGAACAGCACTTGAAAATAATGGGAAAACAGTTGCAGTAATTGGAAATGGAATTGATGTTGTTTATCCTTCTGAAAATAGAAGATTGTATGAAAAAATATTTGAAAATGGTCTGGTTGTAACAGAATTTCAATTTGGAGAAAAGCCTGAAGCAAAAAATTTCCCAAAAAGAAATAGAATTATAAGTGGTTTGTCAAAAGGAGTTGTTGTAGTTGAGGCAGGAGAAAGAAGCGGTTCTATTATTACTGCAAATTTTGCTCTGGAGCAGGGAAAAGAAGTATTTGCTGTTCCATCAAATATATTTAGTATAAAAAGT
>CAZQKL010000022.1:0-21611 GCA_964593895.1 uncultured bacterium | reverse complement strand
TAATAAAAAAATGGGAGTAATTTTATTTGGGTTATTTTTAATTCTTCTAATTATTGGAGTGCCAATAGCAGTAGCTATTGGAGTATCTGCAATTTTTGTAATATGGAAAGCCCAACTTGGAATAACGATAGTATCTCCAAATTTCTATTCAGGTATTGCAAAATACCAACTTCTTGCAATTCCATTTTTCATTTTAGCAGGCTTTTTACTTGAAAGATGCGGAATTTCAGAAAGATTAGTAAGATTTGCAAATGTTTTAATTGGTGAAAGACCTGGAGCATTGGCAATTGTTGCTGTGTCTGTGTGTGTATTTTTTGGCGGAATTTCAGGCTCAGGACCTGCAGATGCTGCAGCAATTGGAGCAATTTTAATTCCAGCTATGATTTCAGAAGGTTATTCCAGAGGCTTTACCGCAGCATTAATTGCTGCAGGAGGTTCAACAGCAATAGTTGTTCCTGTTAGCATTGCTTTAATTATTTATGGAGCCCTGACTAATACTTCAATTACTACACTTTTTGCTGCAGGAATTTTACCAGGAATTCTTGCAGGAGTATCTCTTGTTATTCCTGCATATCTAATCTCTATAAAAAATGGTTATGGAAAACGCAGAAAAACTGAAAAAGATATATCTGTTTTAAAAGCCTTTAAAGAAGCCTTCTGGGGATTACTTGCTCCTGTAATAATTCTTGGTGGACTTTATGGGGGGGTATTTACACCAACTGAAGCAGCTGTAATTGCAGTATTTTACGGAATTTTTTTAGGTTTTGTGGTATATAAAACATTAACATTAAAGAAATTTTACAAAATTTTAGTGGATGCATCAAATGCAAGTGCAATAGTTATGCTAATTGTTACATTAGCAGGACTTTTTTCCTGGACAGCAAGCACCCTTGGAACCCTTGATAAAATTTCTCACTATCTCCTTTCTATTTCCAAAAACGAATACGTTATCTTATTTTTCATAAATTTAATCCTCTTTATTGCTGGAATGATGATTGATGCAATTTCTATCTACTACATATTTTTACCAATTTTTTTACCAATTATTTCACAATTCCACTGGAACCCAATTTGGTTTGGAATAATGATGACATTCAATTTGGCAATTGGACAGTTTACTCCTCCTGTTGCAGTAAATTTATATGTCACAACACACCTTGCAAACATTGATATTGAAGATACTTTTAAAGCTGTAATTCCTTTTGTTGTTTCAATGCTTATAGCTCTTGCAATAATTACAATTTTTCCTCAAATTTCATTAATTGTTCCAAAATTGTTTGGATTAAAATAAAAAAATTTTAATTTTTATGTATTGACAAAAATAATTTATTATATTAAACCTCAAAATGAGGAGGCAAGATGAAAAGTTTATTAAAATTTAATTTAAACAACTGGTGGTGGTGGAATACAACTAAAAGTGGGGAAATCCCGCGGTAGGTGTATTTCACCACCACTGGATATAAAAGCCGTGGGTAACCCCCACGGCTTTTTTTTTGCAAAAATTTTAAAAGGAGGCTGACAATGAAAATTGAAAAAATTAAAAACAAACTATTTGAAAAAATTAATTTATCTCAGGAAGAAGCTGAATACTTATTTGAAAGAATTTTAATTGGTGAAATTGATGAGTTTGATTTATGCAGTATTCTTCTTGCATTAAAATTAAAAGGAGAAACTTCAGATGAAATTGCAGGTGCAATAAGGGTCCTTGACAAATTTAAAATAAAATTTAAAAAAGAGCTAACTCCTGTTGTTGGAATTTCCAAAATTGGAAATGATATTAAAATTTCTGAATTAACTTCTTTTATATTAAATAGTTGCAATACTCCTGTAATAAAATTTGAAGATTATGCACAAAATATCAATATCTTTTTCGCCCAAAAATATTTTAAGGAAAATAAATTTGTTTCTTTAAATCCAAAACAATATCACCCATCAATAAAAAAATTATTAAAAGCAGAAAAGAAACTTGGAATTAAAACAATATTTAACAATGTGCCTCTGCTTATTCATCCTGCAAATCCAGAATTACACATTATTGCAATATCTGATAATGCTAAAATTAAAGTTCTTGCTGAAGCAATTAGAAAAGCAGAAATAGAAAATGTAATAATTTTTGATGGTTTTAAAGGATATGAAATAAATGGAAAAATTAAGGAATTTAAGATTTCTGTTAATGAATTAGAAAATTACATTTTTAAAAAAATTTTTTCAAGAAGTTCTTCAAATTTAAATGGCTTTTGTAAAAACGATGATTTTTCTCTAATTGGTTCAGGAATGTTGAGCTCAGATGTATAACCTGAAACAAATAGAAAACTAATGTTTGGATTAATTTCATAAATTTTTTCTGCAAGTTCAATGCCTGTGATTTGGGGTAGAATTACATCTAAAATTATTAAATCAGGGAAGATTTTCCCTTTTTTAATACTTTCAATTAAATCTTTCTCTTTTGAGAATTTATAAACCTTTAGACCTACATCTATTAAAATATTTGAATATAACTCTAAAATTTCAGGATTATCGTCAATTATTGCGATTTTTTTATCTTTTATTTTATTTATATCAAATTTGCTTTCAGGTGAAGTTATTGTTAATATCATTTCTTCAATTGTAGGAAATATTAATTTAAATTCCGTAAATTTTCCAGGCTCACTAAAAACTTCTATTTTTCCTTTATACTTTTCAACAATATTTTTTACTATGTATAAACCAAGTCCACTACCCTTTCCCTTCTTTTTAGTTGTATAAAAAGGGTCAAAAATAACTTGTAGTTTATCTTTTTCAATTCCAATTCCAGTATCTTTAACACTTAAAACTAAACTGTTTTCCTCATCTTTTGTTGAAATAATTATCTTTTTCTCTTTTTCTAATTTGTCCATTTCTATTGCTTGGGTGGAGTTCACAATAAAATTAATTAAAATCTGTTCAAGTTCAATTGGTGAAATTAAAACTTTTTTAGTTGAAGTTAAATTTAATTCAAGTTGAATATCTTCCCGTATTAATGTTTTAAGAAGTTCAATATTATTTTTAATGAATTTTGATATATCTAAAGGATAAACTTTCTCAGAGAATGGAGCTTTAATTAATTTTTTTATCAATAATTGAGCTTTATCTACTGATTTTAATACTTTTTCAAGATTTTTCTTTAATTCTGAATTATTCTTAACCTTATTATAAGTGATTTCTGAATAACCTCTTATAATTGTTAAAATATTGTTAAAATCGTGGGCAATATTTGCGGTAACTTCTCCAATTGCTTTTAATTTCTGAGAATTAATTATCTGCTTTTCAAATTGCTTCTCTTTTGTAACATCTATTGCCACCTTACAAAATCCTGATATTTCCCCTTCAGAGTATACAGGGAAAATTACGGAATTTTCATAATAAAGTTTCCCATCTTTCCTTTTATTTACAAATTCTCCTTTCCATACATTTCCAGAAATAATTGTATTCCACAAATTTTCATAAAATTCCCTTGAATGAAATCCGCTTTTTAAAATTCGTGGATTTTTATTATAAACCTCGTTAAATTTATATCCTGTAACTTTTTCAAAAGCTGGATTAACATATTTTATATTTCCATCAATATCTGTCATAACAACACATGCATGCATCTGATAAATTAAATCACATAAATTCTTCTGCTCTTCTAATGCATTAAATTTTTCAATTACTATGGTTATCAATTCTTTTAATGTATGAAAAAATTTTAAATCTTCTTCTTTCCATTCATTTTTGGATTTTATATGAAAAATTGCTATTGTATAATTTTGTTCCTCTGAAAATGGAATAAAATACCATAATCCACTTTTAATCTTCCACTTTTCAAAATGATATTTTTTTGTGTCTTCAGAAAAATGTGGATTATCTTCATCAAAATACCCGATTAAATATTTATTTTCCTTTAAATATTCAATTTCTTTTTCAAATTTAAAAACGTGGTGATAATCAACTTTTAACTTTTCAACAAAATCCTTTATCTCAGGATTTGTTGAACGAGATTTTAGCTGAATTGCTTTTCTTTTAAAATCAACATTTGCAACAATCACATGGTCTGCATTGTAAATTTTCCTTAATAATTCTGTTAATTTATTATAGAATTCTTTTCTTGATGTTGAAGAAATTCCAAGTTTTAAAGTTTCTATCTGAAGTTTAATCTGAGTAATATCTGAAACAACTCCAATTATTCCTTTAGGTTTACAATTTTTATCCAAAATAAATTCAACATTTGTTGTAGCATACTTTATTTTGTTATCCTTTGTTTTTAAAACTATTTCAAGGTCTTTTACCCTTCCATTTTTATCAAGTATTTCTCTAATCTTTTTGGTATCATCAGGATTAAAAAAACCAATATTTATATTTTTGCCAATTAATTCTTCTCTTTTATACCCGCTATATCTGTAGATTGAAGGTGAAATATCCAAAAAAATTCCGTTTAAATCTGTAATAAAATAAACTTCTCTTGCGAGGTCAAATAATTTTGGAAGAAAATTTTGAATTTTCATTGTATACTTTTTATTCAATAAAATAATGTTTGTCAACATAATTTTCTTGACTAAAAAAGAAATAGATATTATAAAAAATCAACCTGCCTACGAAGGGCATATCAAATCTCAGAAGAGAAATTCCAAAAAATGGGGGTATGGATTATGAGAAAGCTATCATTTTTTGTAATTCTTCTATTATTTGCATCTACATTAAATCTTTCAGCACATTTTCAAGTTATTATGCCTGATAAAAATTATGTAGATAGCTCTACTTCAAACATTGTAAAACTGAATTATATTTTCATGCATCCATTTGAACAGAATTATATGAACATGCCAAAACCAATTGAGGCAGGAGTTTTTGTTCATGGGAAAAAAATTATTTTTACAGCAAAACTGAAAAAAGCTAATATAAAAGGTTTTACTTACTGGAAAACAGAATATAAAATTAAAAGACCAGGAGATCATATCTTTTATGTAATTCCATCACCATATTTTGAGCCTGCTGAAGATAAATTTATAAAGCATATCACAAAAGTGGTTGTTAATGCTTATGGGCTTGAAGATTCATGGTATAAACCAGTTGGATTAAAAGCTGAAATTGTTCCTCTTGTTAGACCTTATGGCTTATGGGCAGGAAATACTTTTAGGGCGGTTGTATTATTCAATGGGAAGCCAGCGAAAAATATGCGAGTTGAAATTGAATATTACAATAAAGGGAAAAAAATTAAAGCACCAAATGATACATATATAACTCAAGTTGTAAGAACAGATAATAATGGTATTTTTACCTACACAATGCCAAAAGCTGGCTGGTGGGGTTTTGCAGCACTTGGAGTTGATAACAAAAAAATGAAAAGAAACGGAAAATTGTATCCTGTTGAACTTGGTGCTGTATTTTGGGTTTATGTAAAGGAGATGAAATAATGCATATTGCAGAAGGAGTTTTACCAGCAAAAATTTTAATTTCAGGTGGAGTTATCTCCGCCTGTTTTACTGCTTATGGTTTGAAAAAACTTAAATATAAAGAGATACCAAAAGTTGCAATATTATCTGGATTATTTTTCATTGGGTCATTTATCCATATTCCTCTTGGACCAACAAGTGTTCATCTCATTTTAAACTCAATTGTGGGAATTTTTGCAGGTTGGGCATCATTTCCTGCTATTATGATTGCTCTTTTTTTGCAGGCAATCATGTTTGGCTTTGGTGGAATTACAACCCTTGGGGTAAACACATTTAATATGGCATTTCCATCTATTTTAGCTTATTTCTTCTTTTATAATTTTGCAATTAAAAGAAAAAGCAACAAATTTTTATTTAGCTTATCTCTATTTTTAACTGGAGCTGGAAGTGTTGCTTTTTCAGCTTTCCTTTTATCTTTTTCGCTTTTTCTTGCAGGTCAAAAATTTTATGAAGTTGCAAAAATTGCATTTATTGCGCACATACCTGTAATGATTATAGAAGGAATAATTGTTTTATTCATGATAACCTATATTTTAAAAGTTTATCCAGAATTATTAGAAAAGGAGAGAGGATGATGAAAAAGATTTTAGTTGTAATATTAATTATTTTTTCACCTTTTTCAATTTTTGCACATAAATTAAATATCTTTGCTTATTATGAAGATGGGAAAATAAATGTTGAAAGTTTCTTTTCAGATGGAACTCCATGCAAAAACTGTAAAATAGAAATATTTTCAGATAATAATTCTTTAATTTTTAGCGGAAAATTAGACAAAAAAGGAGAAATCACAATAAACAAAAAATTAAATCAAAATATCAAAATAAAAGTAAAAGCATCAATGGGACATGAAAGTGTGTTTTACTTGAAAGTTAAAAAATCAAAGAAAACTAAAATTATTGCTAATAATAAACCTAAAATCGCAATAAAACAGTTAGATGAAAAAAATCTATTGCAACAAATAAGAATTATTGTTAGAGAAGAACTTGAAAAACAGTTAAAACCAATAATATTACAAATTGCAAAAATCCAGGGGAATTTAACTGAAAAAATTGTTTCTGCAATTGGATATATTTTTGGTATTTTTGGTTTAATAGTAATTTTAAAAAAAGGTAGATGATTTCACCGAAAATTGCAATTATTTCAAGTTTTTTTTATTCTATATTGATTGCTGTTAGAGAAAAATTTTTTATTCCTGATATTTTTCCAATAATTGTTTTAATATTTTTTCACAGAAGCTCAATTTTAAAAATATTCAAAAGGCTAATAAAGTTAAATGGTTTTATAATTTTTGTTTGTGCTGGGATAATCTTTTTTCATAAAGATTATCATTTTGCATTGATAATCTTTATTCGTTCAAATTTAATCATTCTTTTTAATCTTTTAATTTTCAATAATTTTATCCCTTTTGATGTTTATAGAGGAATAATTCCCCTTCCAATTCCAAAAAAGATAAAAATTCTTTTTCTATTTTTCATAAAATTTATTGAAATTTTCCAGAGAGAATATAATAAACTTATTGAAGCACTAAAAGTCAGGGGATTTAAGCCAAGAACAAATTTATTTACTTATAAAAGCTATGCGTATATTATTGCAATTTTATTTGCAAAAATTTTAAAAAAATCAAAAAATTTATATGATGCAATAACTTTAAGAGGATTTAAAGGCGAGATATTTTCTTTTACAAATGAAAAATTAACAATGATTGATTTTTCAATAATTGCGGTTATTTTTATTCAATTTTTAAACATTTTTATAAGGGAATTAAAATGAGCTGTAGTATAGAAGTTAAAAATTTAAGCTATAAAGTTGATGGAAAAATTTTATTTAAAAATATAAACTTTAAATTAACTCATAAAGATAAAATCGGAATTATTGGACCAAATGGAGTGGGAAAAACTACACTTTTAAAAATTATAGCAAACTTAAAAAAACCGTTTACAGGAGAAGTATTAATTACACCTAATCACACACTTGGATTTCTATTTCAGGACCCTGAAGACCAGTTAATATATCCAACTGTGCTTGAAGATGTTGCTTTTGGGTTAATAAATAAAGGAGTAAAAAAGGAAGAAGCTAAAGAAAGGTCCTTATTAATGCTTGAAAAACTTGGGATTTCCCATCTAAAAGATAAAATTGTTTTCAAATTATCAGGAGGAGAAAAAAAGCTTACCGCTCTTGCTGGAATTTTAATTACTGAACCTGATATTTTACTTCTTGATGAACCATCAACAGCTCTTGATGATTATTATACAAAAAAAATTATTGAAATTCTTCAAGGAATAGATAAAACTATGCTTATAGTATCTCATGATATTGAATTTACAAAAAAAATAGTTCACTCATTTTATCTATTAACTCCAGAAGGGTTTAAAAAAGGCATGAATTTTGAATAATACCTTTACATGGCAAAAGACCCTCGCAGAACTGAACCCCCAACCCCGAAGAGAAGGAAAAAAGCAAGAGATGAAGGTCAAGTTGCAAGAAGTATTGAACTTAATAATACCGCCATATTCGCAGGAATTTTAATCTGCTTTCTTTTATATTCAAAATTCACATTTCGTCATCTTTTTGACATTTACCGTGAATTTATAACAAACTGGCTACTTATTGATTTAAATGATAGGAATTCATACTTTTTACTTCTTTTATCTATGAAAAAATTTTTAATAATTATTGCGCCTTGGCTTATTACAATAATGGCTGTTGGTGTAATTATCAATATTTTTCAAGTTGGATGGCATATAACAACAAAACCTCTATCACCAAAATTTTCAAAAATTAATCCAATAAAGGGTTTTTCAAGATTTTTTTCTAAAGATATGCTTATAAATCTTGGAAAATCAATTCTCAAAGTAATTTTTGTCGGTATAATCCTTTATTTTTCAGTTAAAGATGAATTACCTAAAATAGTTCAGCTTATGGATTTAAGCCCCTATGAAGTTCTTGTATTTATTTCAAAATTAACCTTTAAACTTTTTCTCAAAGTATTTTTAATCTTTTTAATTCCTCTTGGAATTCTTGATTATATTTACCAAAAGTATGAATATGAAGAAAATTTAAAAATGACAAAAGAAGAAGTGAAAGATGAAATGAGGCAGGCTGAAGGAGACCCAGAAGTAAAGAAAAAAATTAGAAGCAAGCAGATGGAAATTGCCCGTAGAAGAATGATTAAAGAAGTTCCAAAAGCAGATGTGGTAATCACAAACCCTGTGCATCTTGCAGTAGCATTAATGTATGATAGAAAAACAATGCCAGCCCCAAAGGTAATTGCTAAAGGAGCAGGTATTATAGCTGAAAGGATAAAGGAAATAGCAAGGGAAAATGATATTCCAATAATTGAAAATAAGCCTCTTGCAAGAACTCTTTTTAAAAATGTTGAGCTTGGTGATTTTATCCCTGAATCTTTGTATAAAGCTGTTGCAGAGGTTCTTGCTTATGTTTACAGATTAAAAGGAAAAATTTAAAATGGTATTTAATTTGCATTTTAGGTTAATGAGAGGGGAATATGGCAAGAGCTGACACATTGGGTAAATTTGATATTAAATCACTTCTTTTGAGAAAAGATGTATTTCTTTCATTAACTGTTTTAGCTGCTCTTGCATTAATGATGATACCTTTGCCACCAGTTTTTCTTGATTTTGCTCTTTCTTTTAATATTACGATTGCTATTTTAATTTTGCTAATAACAATGTATGTCCCTGAAACACTTGATTTTAGCGTTTATCCTTCTCTACTCATGATAACAACTCTTTTTAGATTATCTTTAAATATTGCTTCAACAAGATTAATACTTCTTCATGGAACTGAAGGAACTTCTGCTGCTGGGAAAGTAATTCAATCATTTGGAGAATTTGTTATTGGTGGAAATTATGTTGTTGGTGCAGTTATCTTTTCACTTCTTGTTTTAATAAATATTAAAGTAATAACAAGTGGTGCAAATAGAATTGCTGAAGTTGCTGCAAGATTTACACTTGATGCAATGCCTGGTAAACAGATGAGTATTGATGCAGACCTTAATGCTGGTTTAATTACTGAAGAGGAAGCGCGAGAAAGAAGAGAAAAAATAAGAAGAGAAGCTGATTTTTTCGGTGCAATGGATGGTGCTGCAAAGTTTGTTTCAGGTGATGCCAAAGCTGGATTACTTATAACATTAATAAACATAATTGGTGGATTTGCAATTGGTGCATTAAAAGGAATGCCTCTACTTGATTGTTTAAAAACTTATACTATTTTAACAATTGGTGATGGTCTTGTATCACAAATTCCTGCTATTGTAATATCAACTGCAACTGGTATTTTAGTTTCAAGAGCTGCTTCAATTTCAAATCTTGGTGAAGAAATAGGCTCTCAAATTATTGGCTATCCAAAAGCATTAAGTATTGCTGCAATGGCTTTAACCCTTTTTTCTTTAATTCCAGGACTACCAAAAATACCATTTATGACTGTAGCAATAATTGCATATTTAGGAGCATATTTCTCAGATAGAATGCAGGCTAAAAAAGAAATAGAAAAGAAGATAAAAGAAGCTGAAAAGAAAAAAGAGGAAGCTCCTGCTGAAACTGCTGAAAGTCTTCCACCACTTGATTTAATCGAACTTGAGGTTGGCTATGGATTAATTCCACTTGTTGATAAAAAACAGAATGGAGAGCTACTTGATAGAATTAAATCTATGAGAAGACAGTTTGCACTTGAAATGGGATTTGTTATCCCTCCAATTCATATTAGAGATAACCTACAGTTAAAACCAAATGAATACGCTATTTTAATTAAAGGAAATACTGTCGCAAAAGCTGAAGTAATGATTGACCATTATCTTGCAATGAATCCAGGAACTGTAGAAGAGGAAATTCCAGGAATAAAAACAATAGAACCTGCTTTTGGACTTCCAGCATTATGGATTAAGGAAGAACATAAGGAAAGAGCTCAAATTGCGGGATACACAGTTGTTGATGTAACAACAGTAATTGTTACTCATTTAACTGAAGTTATAAAAGATTATGCTCATGAAATATTAACAAGACAGGAGGTGCAAAATATACTTGATGCTGCAAAGAAACATTATCCTAAATTAATTGAAGAACTTGTGCCAAATATTTTAACAGTTGGTAAAATTCAAAAAGTTTTACAAAATTTATTAAGAGAGCAAATCCCTATTAGAGATATTCAGACAATTCTTGAAACACTTGCTGATTATGGAACTATTACAAAAGATGTGGACATATTGACTGAGTATGTGAGACAGGCTCTATTTAGAACAATAACAAATCTTTTTGTTGCAGAAGATGGCAAACTTCATGTTGTTACACTCTCACCTCAACTTGAAGATGCTATTTCAAATGCAATCCAGAGAACCGAACATGGTGCATTTTTATCTCTTGACCCTCAAACAGCAAATAGAATTATCTCAAAAACCAAAGAGTATGTGGAAAAATTCAACATACTAAATCTTCCACCTATAATTTTAACCGCTCCAATAATTAGATATCATTTACGAGAGCTACTTGAAAAATATATCCATAGAATAAATGTTCTTTCTCATAATGAAATTGTTCCAACAACAGAAATTGAATCAATAGGAGTGATAGAATGAAGATAAAGAAATTTTATGCTCCAACAATGGATGAAGCATTAAAACAGGTAAAAATGGAATTTGGAAATGATGCGGTTATTTTAACAACAAAAAGATTTCAAAAAAATGACGGATTTGGAATTTTTTCAAAGCCATGGGTGGAAGTTGTTGCTGCAGTTGATTTTAAAAACGACGAATACAAAGATAATAATGGAAAAAATTCATTTGTGGAACTTGAGCCAATCAAAGCTGAGATTGAAAACCTTAAAAAATTATTAATGGAAAATATTTCTTTGAATTCTGAACTTAATGAAATAAAAAAAATGATAACAATTTTAATGAAACAATCTGGGATTTATGAAGGTGATACTTTAAGTGATAATTTCATTTCAATATATGAAGATATGATAATGCAGGATGTTGATAGAGACCTTGCTTATAAATTACTTGAGAATTTAGCATTTGAAATAGGTGAAAATGCTGAAAAAATTTCAATTGAAAGACTAAAAAGAGTTTTACAAATAAAATTAAGGGAAAAAATTAAAATTTATGAAGAGGTTAAAAATTTCAAAAAGCCAAAACTCATAGCTTTTGTTGGTCCAACTGGTGTTGGTAAAACAACTACTTTAGCAAAACTTGCTGCTAAATACAGTCTTATACAGAAGAAAAAAACTGCTTTATTTACTCTTGATACATACAGAGTTGCAGCAACAGAGCAATTAAAAATTTATGGAAAAATTTTAAAAACACCTGTAGTTATTCTTGAAAATAAAAAAGACTTTTTTAATAAATTGTGTCATTTTGAAGATTATGATTACATTTTAATTGATACAGCTGGAAGGAGCCATAGAGATTCATTTTACATAAAAAAATTAAAGGAAACTTTAAAGGGTTCAATTGAAATTCATTTAACATTGAGCGCAACAACTAAAAATAAAGACCTTGATGAAATAATTGCAAGATTTTCAATAATGCCCTACTCTTATCTATTGTTTACAAAACTTGATGAAAGTTCAACTTTTGGAAATATATTGACAAAAGCTATTGAAACTTCAAAACCTTTATCTTACTTTACAACAGGACAGAGAGTTCCAGAAGATATAGAACTTGCATCTGTTGATAAATTAACTTCCCTTATTTTAGGGATTGAAAATTAAAGGAGGATTTTAATGGCGGGACAAATTAGCACTCTTAAGAAATTAGCTGAAAACAAATTGACAAAAGTTCTTGCAATAACAAGTGGAAAAGGTGGGGTGGGAAAAACAAATATTGTTGCAAACTTAGGATATGCATTATCAAAATTGAGAAAAAAAGTTCTTCTTCTTGATGCTGATGTTGGCCTTGGAAATATTGATGTTTTACTTGGAATTTCTCCAAAATACAACATTTCTCATGTAATAGGTGGTAAAAAAAGTTTAAATGAAATTATTGTAAAATTTACAAATAATTTTCACATTATTCCAGCTTCTTCAGGAATTCAAGAAATCACAAATTTAAGTAAAAGAGAAAAATTAATTCTAATGGAACAGATAAATGAAATTGGCTTAAATTACGATTATTTTCTAATTGATACAGGAGCTGGAATTTACGATACTGTAACTTTTTTCTGTAGTGCAGCCCAAGAAATTTTTGTTGTTGCAACATCAGACCCAACAAGTATCACTGATGCTTATGCACTTATGAAAGTGATGCATCAGAAATATAAAGAAAACTCATTTAATTTAATTGTTAATCTTGTAAAAACTCAATCTGAAGCAATGAATGTTTTTACAAATCTTTCAATTGTGCTTGATAGATTTTTAAAAGTTAAACTTAATTTTACAGGTTATATTTTAAATGACTTAAATTTAGTAAAATCAGTAAAAAATCAGAAACTTGTATCTGAAATGTTTCCTGAATCTAAATCATCAAAATGCTTTAAAACAATTGCAAAAACAATAGATAAAATGGATTTTAATCTTGAAAAGAAAGGTTCAATACAATTTTTCTGGAATAAACTTTTGGGAATATGAAACCAATGATTGCAATGAAAAAAAACAATAAGAACCCATATATTTACAATGAAAAAAAGCGTGAAGAACTTATAAAATCAATGCTTCCAAGGGTTAGAGATATTGCTTTAAGTATATATTCAAAATTTTCATATCTTGAGCCATCACTTGAACTTCAAGATATAATACAAATTGGAGTATTGGGACTTCTTGATGCTGTTAATAAATTTGATGCAACTAAAGAAGTAAAATTTGAGACATATGCAGAATTCAGAATAAGAGGGGCTATTTTAGATGAATTAAGAAAAGAAGATATTTTACCAAGATATAAAAGAGAAACTGTAAAAAAAGTTGAGGAAGCTATAAATAAATTGTCAACAAAATTTATGAGAGAACCAACTGAAGAAGAGATTGCAAAGGAATTAAAAATATCTGTTGATGAGGTTTTTGAAGCTTTAAGACATAAGGAAAATTCTCATTATTTATCCTATTCTGATATTGAACCATTTTTAAAAGATGTTAAGGATATTTTTGACCCACAATTGAATGCAATTAAAAGGGATTTAAAAGAGAAACTTGCAATAGCAATTTCAAAACTTACTGATAAAGAAAAAATTGTTTTAAACTTATACTTTTATGAAGAATTAACATTAAAAGAGATAGGAGAAGTTCTTGAAATTTCAGAATCAAGGGTTTCTCAAATTAGAAGTGAAGCTATGAAAAAGTTAAAAAAATATTTTAAGGAGCTTATTTAATTAAACTTCAAGACCAAAAAGTGAAGCTCCTAATGCTCCACAATACTGTGGATTAGGTGGAACCTTTATACTGCAATTTGCTTTTTTCTCTAAAACTTCTTTAAAAAATGGATAAAATTCTATTACCCCTCCAGTTAAAATAACATTACCATAAAGGGTATCCATTTCAATTATTCTTGTGGCAACTGAATTAAAAATACCCTTAACAATATTTTCAACTTTTTCATTTTCTTTTATCAATTTTATAATTTCAGTTTGAGCAAAAACAGTGCAAAAACTTGCTATTGTAATATCTTTGTCAGACTTTTCATATAAAGATTTAACCTTTTCATAAGGAATTTGTAGCCTTGAAAGACTTTCTTCAATAAAAGCTCCGGTGCCAGCTGCGCATTTTCTATTCATTTTAAAATTTACAATCTCTCCTTTTTCTCCAATATGCACAATTTTATTATCCTGACCGCCAATGTCAATTAAAATTGATGCTTCAGGAAAATAAAAGTATGCTCCTTTTGCATGACACAATATTTCAGTTTTAACAATATCCTGAAAATCAACACTTTTTCTTCCATAACCTGTTGTAACAACTTTATAAATATCACTTAAACTTAAATTTGCAGATTTTAAAAGATTATCAATAAGTTTTTTTGAGGTTTCTTTAAAACTAAATCCAGTTTTTTCAAGAGCTTTTGCAATTATCTCTTTTTTTTCATTAATAATTACTCCTTTACTCCATGTGCTTCCTAAATCAAGACCCATTACATACTTCATAGCTGTTTTGCCTCTAAAATTTGTTCAATAAATGTTTCTATACTTGTTCTTGCCTGTTCATCAGAAAATAATCTTAAATCATTAAGGTCTCCATTAATTATTAAAAATGGCTTTCCTGTTTTTTTCTGAATTCTCTGTGGCATTCCATACCTTGTATTTGAATTATTAGGACATGTCATTGCTTCATGATAAATAATTCCATCAACTTGAAATTCATTCATCCAATCAATAATTATTTTCTCCTTAACTTCTTCATTTCTAACAATAAAAAGTTCTAAATATGCTTTTGCCATTGATTCAAAAGGTCGGTCAAAATCCCAACCAAAATCTTCAAAAATCCAGCTATTACAATATGTTGAAACAACTATTGATGTATTAAGTTCATAAAAAAGTTCAGAGAGCATTCTCAATCTTCCCCAAATTGGCATTCCTTCCCAGTAAAGTCTAACTTTTTCATCTTCAACTGCAGTTAAACCATTTTTTATTTCCTCTCTTATCTCAGCATTTGCTTCTTTATAAAACTCTATTGCTTCAGGAAGCCCTCTTAAAACAACAGCTGGAGCCATTAAAATTGTGTAATCAAAAAAAGTTAAAGGACTTGGTTTATTAGTTCCAAAAAATAAACATTCTTTCCATAATTTTGTGCATTCATATGATAACCTAACAACTTCCTTTAATCTATCAATATCAAATTTTTTCCCAGAAACCTTTTCTAAAGTTGGGATTAATCCTCTCATTTGGGTTGCAACATCTTCAATTAAATTCTCTGTTACCTCTCCAACATTTACAGGTGAGCTAATCCCTATTACAGGGACATTAAATTCTCTACCATAAAAGCTAAACCAATCATAAACATCTCTACATTGATTTGTGTTATAAACAAGAATATCTGGTTTTGGAATTGAAGGAATATTGTATGATTTTTTTAAAGGTGTTTCTCCTTTTAAATAAGCACCAATATCGCTTGTTAAATATGAGCAAATCATTTGAGAATAACCAATTGCATTGGCATAAGGAATATATTCTGCAGCTTTTTTACTTGCTCCTATCATTGCACCATGATTTTCAGGATAATATACTTTAAAGCCAAATGAATGCAAAAGTTCAGCAGGACCAACACTTGTAACCCATGCTACTTTCTGTTTATCATCTAAGCTTGCAGAATAAACTTCATTGAAATGCTTTGCCATAAGTTCTCTCATTTTTTTAAAAGCTTTAAGTGGTTTCCTCATTACTTATTACCTCTCTTTTCTGAAATTCTGTTGTATATTGCCATTAAAAATCCAAGAGTTATAAAAGCTCCAGGAGGTAAAATAAATACAATAATTGGTTGATATGAAGCTGGAAGAATATGCATATTAAATATGGTTCCATTTCCAAGAATTTCCCTTATCATTCCAAGAATTGTTAAACTTATTGTAAAACCAAGGCCTATTCCCAATCCATCTAAAATTGATGCCAATGGATTATTTTTTGATGCAAATGCTTCTGCTCTTCCAAGAATAATGCAATTTACAACAATTAAAGGGATAAATAATCCTAAAGCTTTATGGAGTTTATAAAAATAACCAGCCATTACAAGGTCAATAATTGTTACAAATGACGCTATAACAACAATAAAACATGGAATTCTCACTTTTTTAGGGATGAAATTTTTTATAATAGAAATCACAAGATTTGAAAAAACAAGAACAAAAGTTGTTGCAAGCCCCATCCCAATTCCATTTTCAGCTGTAGTTGTTACCGCAAGAGTTGGACACATTCCAAGAACAAGTCCAAAAGTAGGATTGTCTTTCCATAAACCCTTTGTAAATTCTTTTATATAGTTCATTTTATTTCCCCTTTAATTTTTTCATAAAACAGAAGCCCATTATAGATTGCTTTTGTAACAGCTCTTGGAGAAATTGTTGCTCCTGTTATCTGGTCAATATCTCCTCCATCTTTTTTTACTTTCCAGTGAGTATTTTTTAAATTTCTTCCTTTAAACTGGTCTTTAAACCATTTTTCTGTAATTTTTGCACCAAGACCAGGAGTTTCAGAGTGTGATAAAATCTCTATTGCATTTATTGTGCCATCAGGTTTCAGTCCGAGCATAATTTCAATTTTTCCACCATAACCTTCATTTGTTACACACTTAAAAGCAACTCCTGTGATGTTTCCAGATTTATCCTTTCCAATATAGATTTCTCTTTTATTTATTTCAATTTTATCCTTTAAAGGGTCATTTGCAGTGTCTTTTGGTAAAACAGATTTTATTGCATTTATCATTTCAAGTCTTTTTTGCATTGCAATTGGTTCTTTTGTAACATTAAAAACAATACTTAAAAGAAGAGCACTTACCGCACATATAATAGTTAAAACAAAAACCATATTAAAAATTCCATCTCTTTTAGAATTAATTGCTTTTTCCATTTTCAATTACTCCAAATTTTTTTGGTCTTGTAAATCTATCAATAATTGGCACACAAGCATTCATAAGTAAAATTGCAAATGAAACCCCTTCAGGATATCCTCCCCATAATCTAATAATTGATGTTAATAAACCGCAACCTATACCAAAAATAATCATCCCTTTTTCTGTTATTGGACTTGTAACCATATCTGTTGCCATGAAAAAAGCTCCTAACATTAAACCACCTGAAAGAACATGATACATTGGATTAATATACTTTGAAGGGTCAATTAGCCAGAATATTCCAGTAAAAACAAAAACTGTTAAAATAAAGAAAACAGGAATTTGCCATCTTACATATCCTTTATAAATAAGATAAATTCCTCCAGCGATTAAGGCAAGAGCAGAAACCTCTCCAATACAACCCCCAACATTTCCAACAAAAAGGTCAAATAAACTGACTTTTGAAGCATTTACAATGTGACCATGGAGTAAAATATCTTCTTTAACAAGACCCAATGGTGTTGCTTCTGTTACCATGTCTGGATGAAAAAAACTACCAACTGCAGGCTTCATCCATTTTGTCATTTGAACAGGAAAAGAAATTAAAAGAAAAACTCTTGCAACAAGTGCTGGATTAAATGGATTGTGGCCAAGACCTCCAAAAACCTGCTTTCCTATAATTATTGCAATAACACTTCCAAGAGCTCCAACCCACCATGGTGCAGCTGAAGGCAAATTCATTGCAAGAAGTAATCCTGTAACAACTGCACTTCCATCTGAAATTGTTACTTTTCTTTTAGCTATTTTCTGAAAAAAATATTCAGATAAAATCGCAAATATTATACATGTAATAATCATTTTTAAAGCTGGAAAACCAAAAACATAAATTCCAACAAGAGCTCCAGGGGCAAGTGCTGCAACAACATTATACATTACAACTGGAATAGATTCTCCATTGTGAATATGAGGAGATGATGTAACAATTAATCTATTTTCCATTTTTAACCCTCTTGGCTTTTTTTAACTTCATCAAAGTTTAAAATATCCATGTATTCCCACTCTCTATATGCCATTGCATAAATTTTTCGTTCTGTTAAATATTTAACTATTTCTTCAGGTATTCTTAAAGATGCAAATATAATAATTAATTCTTTTTCTTGAAATTCTGGGAATAACTTTTTAAATCTTGGAATTTTATCTTCAATTAGCTCATTTATATACTCTTTTTTTGGAGTAGATTTCACTTCAAATAAGAAGACTTTATTTTCACAAATTGCAATTACATCAAACTCTCCTCTTAATTTATCTTTTTTTCTTTCAATATTCATAGATAAATAATCTGGCTCGCAATTGAAAAATTTTTTTAACATTGGACGAACAGCTGGAAATACTATATCTTCAACGATAGTTCCAAGTTTATTTGCAAGATTACCCCATTGCTTATTCATTTCTCTAATCTGATTTTTGCTCCATTCAATATTTTCTTTACTCCAATCTTTATATTCCTTCATTTCATCCTTAAAATCTTTCATCTCATCCTTGAATTCTTTCATCTCATCTTTGAAATCTTTCATCTCATCCTTGAATTCCTTCATCTCTTCTTTTAATTTATCTACCTCTTTTCCTAATTTATCTAATCCTCTCCCTAATTTATTCAACATCATATTAACATCAATAACAAATTTCCCATAAAGAGCTTCTAATCTATCAAGTCTATATTCAGCATCATCCATTCTATCTTCCAATTTTATTCCCATTATTATCCTCCTTTCTTAGCCCTTCTTATTTCCATTGCTTTTGCTTTTCCAAGTCTAAAAAAATGAACAAGAGGTCTTTTAGAAGGGCAAACATATGCACATGAACCACACTCTATACAATCAAGAACATCATTTTTATCAGCTTCTTCAAATAAATTATTTTCAATAAGAATACTCATTTTACTTGGAACAAGTCTCATTGGACATACTCTTACGCATGAACCACATTTTATACATGCTCTATAATCTGAAATTTTAACTCTATTTTCCCTTAAAGCAAGAATTCCTGAAGAACCTTTTGTTATTGGAAATTCAGTGGTAAATTGAGCAAATCCCATCATTGGACCGCCAGAAATTATTTTTAAGACATTTGGTTTAAGTCCTCCTGCTTTTTCTATTAAAAATGACGCCAATGACCCAATTTTAGCTCTAAAATTTGTTGGCCTTTTAATTCCTTCTCCTGTTACAGAAGTTACTCTTTTTATTAAAGGAATTCCAAATCTTACTGCTTCATAAATTGCACTTAATGTCCCAACATTCTGAACAACACAACCAACATGCATTGGAAGTCCACCAGATGGAACTTCTCTACCTGTAATTGTATAAATTAACTGCTTTTCAGCTCCCATTGGATATTTCTGAGGCAATGAAACTACTTCTATATTTTCAAATTTTGTTAGCTCTTGCATCTTTTCAATACAATCAGGTTTATTTGATTCTATTGCAATGTAAGATTTTTCAACTCCAAGAATTCTCATAACAATTTTAATTCCTTCAATAATCTTTTCCGGTTCTTCAAGCATAAGTCTATAATCTGCAGTTAAATAAGGCTCACATTCAGCACCATTTGCAATAAAAGTATCAATTTTAAAATCTGGAGGAGGGCTTAACTTTACATGAGTTGGAAATGTAGCACCACCCATACCAACAATTCCAGCATTTTGAATTTTTTGCAATAAAACCTTTGGGTCTTCATCTAAATAATTTTCACATTCTTCAAATTCTACCTCTTCATATTTTCCATCATTTTCTATTTCAATCATTAAAGCTGGCAATCCAAAGGGAGCAGAAATAAATTTATCTATTTTCCTTACCTTTCCAGAAACTGAACTGTGGACTTTTGCTGAAACAAATCCTCCAGCTTCTCCAATTAATTGACCAACTTTTACATAATCTCCCTCTTTAACAACAGGTTTTGCAGGTGCTCCAATATGTTGAGAAAGTGGAATTCTAACAAATTCTGGAGCGTCCAATTCAACAATTCTTGATGATGAACTTAAATATTTTACATCATCTGGATGAACTTCACCTTTATATTCATAAAGTTTCAGCGTCATTATCTAAACTCCTTGTAATAATTCTATTGCATTTTTTGGACAATTATTAATACACAATGAACAACCAATGCATTTGTCTTCATTTACAAAATGGACTTTTTTTATCTCCCCGCTAATTGCATTTACAGGACAAATTTTTGCACATTTACCGCAACCAACACATTTTTCTTCTATAATAAAAGCTTTTGGCTTTGTTTCATCATTAAAATCATGGATTACTTTTTGAGGACAAACTTTTGCACAAAGACCACAATTTAAACATTTTTCAAAATCAATTTCACTATGATTATCAATTACTTTTACCGCATTAACAGGACAAACTCTTTCACACCTTCCACATGCAATACAACCAGCAATACAAATTTTTCTTGTAATATTCCCTTTATCTTTTGAAACGCAAAGAACTCTTACCTTTTTATTTACAGGAACAAGAATAATTATTCCTCTTGGACATACTTTAACACAATTTCCACATCCAGTACATAAATCTTCATTTACAACAGGTAATCCATTTTCTCCAATTTTTATTGCATTAAAAGGACAAACATTAACACATGAACCAAGTCCAAGACATCCATATGCACAATTTTTAAATCCTCCTGCAATAGAATTTGCAGCTCTGCAATCTTTTACTCCAGAATATACAAATTTTTCACCACATTTATCTTTTGTTCCAGAACATCTTACTACTGCAATTTTTCTAATAGATGTGCTCACTTCTACCCCAATTATTTTTGCAACTTTATTGGCAACTTCATCTCCACCAACTACACAACCTCCAGGGTCAGCTTCACCTTTTGCAACAGCTTCTGCAAAATTTATACAACCTGGATACCCACAACCTCCACAATTAGCTTGGGGTAAAACTTCATTTATTTCTTCCACTTTTGGGTCAACTTCTACAGCAAATTTCTTTGAGGCAATTCCTAAACCGATACTTGCAATAATTCCAAGTAACCCTAAAATTAAAACTGCTGAAACCATTTTCTCTCCTTTTCACATTTTGATTAATCCTGAAAATCCCATGAAAGCAAGGGAAAGAATTCCTGCTGTAATCAATGCTATTGCTGTGCCTTGAAAAGGTTTAGGAACATCAGCAAGCTGAATATTTTCTCTAATGCCAGCAAATAAAGTTAAAGCAACACCAAAACCTACACTTGAGCCAACACTAAAAAAAAGCATTTCAAGAAAATTAAAATTTTTCTGAATATTTAAAACAGCACAACCTAATACTGCACAATTTGTTGTGATGAGAGGGAGAAAAATACCAAGAGCTTGATATAGTGCAGGTGAAGTTTTTTGCACAACAAGTTCTACAAATTGCACTAAAGATGCAATAATTAAAATAAAAACAATTGTTTGAAGATATTCAACATGAAAAGGAACCAAAACAAAATATTGCAAAAACCATGTAATAATGGAAGATAATGTCATAACAAAAATAACAGCAAGGCTCATTCCTATTGCAGTTTCAATTCTTTTAGAAACACCAAGAAATGGACATATTCCCAAAAATCTTGTCAAAACAAAATTATTTATAATAACCGCACTTATTAACAATAAAATCAGTTCTTTCATGAGTTAACTCC
>CAZQKL010000021.1:0-22068 GCA_964593895.1 uncultured bacterium | reverse complement strand
TAACTGGAGTAAAATTTTTTGAATACTTTTTTGCAACTTTAATTTTTATGCTTCCAGGTTGCATTGGATATGTAGTTTTTGGTAGTTCAATTTTTGAAGTTTTAAAAGGTAAATTTACTTTAAAATTTTATATAGGAGTTGGAATTATTGTTTTAATAAGTTTTCTTCCAGCAATTTATAAAAAATTTAAGAAGCTTCAATGATTTTTAAAGTATTTTCAAGTTCTTTTACAGTAAAAGGTTTTGGCAATGATGCATCAAAACCAAAAGCTTTATAATTCTGCATCACATTATTATCTGAATAACCACTTGAAACTATAGCTTTAAAATTTTTATTTATATTTTTCAAATCAAGTAAAATTTTTTCTCCAGATTTACTCCCCTTTAATGTTAAATCAATAATTGCTATATCAAAACTTTTTTCTTTAAATTTTTCAATAGCTTCTTTATCGTTTGAAGCAACTTCAACTTCATATCCCATAACTGTTAAAACATCATAAAGAAAATCAAGAATTTCTTTCTCATCATCAATAACGAGAATTCTCTTTTTTAACCTCTCCTTAGAAGCTTTCTCTTTAGTCAAAGAAGGTTTTTGATATTTTTCTTCAAATGGAAGATAGATGTAAAAAGTGCTTCCTTTTCCTTTTTCAGACTCAACTTCAATTATTCCTTCATGATGATGAATAATTGATTGACAAATTGCAAGCCCAAGCCCTGTTCCAGAAACTTTTGTTGTAAAAAATGGCTCAAATATATGGTCTATTAATTCTTTATCCATTCCAATTCCTTCATCTTTAAATGAAATTCTCAAATAATTTCCATCTTTTAATTTTAAATGACCAGTAATTTTCAATTTTTCCACACTTATATAAAGATTTCCACCTTGAGGCATTGCTTCTTTTGCATTAATAACAATATTCTGAAAAACTTGACCTATTTGAGTTTTATCAACTTCAATTAAAGGAATATCATCCTCTATTGAATAAACTGGTTTCACATTTGAGCCAGAAAGAGCAAATTCTACTGTATCTTTTAGTAAATCCACAATTGATACTTCAGATTTTACTGGAGTTCCACCTTTTGAAAATGTTAAAAGCTGATTTGTTAAAGCTTTAGCTCTTTTTATTGATTGTTCAGATTTTTCAAGAAGCTCCAATGCTTTATCATTATTTTTACCAAGATATAATTTTGATAAGCCAATATTTCCGAAAATTGAGGTTAAAATATTATTAAAATCGTGGGCAATTCCACCTGCAAGTCTGCTAATCAATGATAAATTCTGTGCTTTTATAAGTTCTTTTTCTGCAAGTCTTTTCTCTGTTGTATCTCTAAAAACAAGCACAACTCCAAAAAGTTTACCTTGAATAAAAATTGGAGAAGCAAGGTCTTCTACTATTTTTTCCTTCCCATTTTTTGTAATTAAAACTGTGTTATTCGCAAGTGAAACATCTCTTCTTTTTCTTATAGCTTCTGTTACAGGGTCTACCAATTTTTCTTTTGTTGTTTCATTATAAATTTCAAATACATCTCTAATGTTTTTTCCAATTGCATCTTTTTCTTGGATTTCCAGTATTTTTAAAGCTTCTCTATTTATTATATTTATTACTCCTTTTTCATCAGTAACAATTACTCCATCACCAATTGATTTCAAAGTTGTCTCAAGTTTATCCCTTTCTTCAATTATTTTTATATAACTTTCATACACTTCTGTAATATCATGAATGCTAATTAAAAACTCATTTTCACCAAATCTGCTGAATGAAATATTGACCATTTTTCTTGGGTCATCTTTTCTAAAACCTTTCTCTTTTAAATTTATCTGCTGGAATATAATTTTATCCTCATCTTTTTTAAAAGGAATGGGACAAGATTTACATGGATTTACCCTTTCTGAAAAAATTCTATAGCATTTTTCACCAATAATCTTTTCTCTTGGTAAATTTAAATATTTTAATTCAACTTCATTAATCAATGAAATGTTATAGTTTTTGTCAATTACATAAATTCCATTTTCAACATTATTTACAACTTCCTTTAATTTTAATTCCCTTTCTTTTATTTGAGAAATCAATAAATTTAAACTCTCTGCCATATTTTTCAACGATAAAAAAAGAAGCTTTAATTCATTTTCAGGAATTTTATTAAACTTAATATTAAAATCACCTTGTGAAATCCTTTTTGTTGCATTTACAAGGCCTATAACTGGGTCAGTAATATCTTTTGAGATTATAAAAACAATAACAAACAAAAGTAGAAAGAAAATAAAGGTTATTGTTGCAAATTTATATGTTACATTTGATAATGTTGAGGATATCAAATTATATGGAGTTTCAATCCCCATTATAAATGGATACTCTTTTAAAGGAAGTAAGGTAACTGAAAAATATTCAATCTTTTTTGTAAGTGGATTTTCTATTGCAATTTTTGTGTAATATTCTTTTTGATTTTTAAAAATTTTTTTATAATCTCTATGGGACAAAACAAAATAGTAATTTGTATGGTATATGAGATTTCCATTTTTTGTGATAATAAAATACGATTTATGAGATTTTGTAAGTTCTTTAAAAACATTTTTCAGTGAAATTTTAGCAATGATATAAAAATCTTTACCATTTACAAATTTCCCTTTGAATATTTTTCCAAGTTTCATCTGATTATCTTCATTTATTATAAAATAAGGCTTTTTAAAATCAACTTTTAACAAACTTCCAGCTGGTATTAAATTATATCTTGATTCAGCAAATATTACTTTTCTATTTTTATCAAGCAAAATTAAATCAGTTAAAATTTTATTGTTGTAAAAAAAAGTGTTGATTGTATCTTTGAAATATGAAGGATTATTGGAAATTAATTTTTCTACTGTTGAGCATAGGAAAAAAGTTCTGTTTATCTTTTCAACAATTTTATTTCTTTTAAATTTTAAATTCAAAAGCTGGGATTTTTTAATTTCATTTGTTACATGAATTTTTATATTTTGATAAATTATTCCAAAAACAAGAATAAGTGGAATAATCAAAGTTAAATAAATTTTTAACAAATTCTGCACAAAAAGTGACTTTTTCATCTTATAATCTCATCTGCATAATTTAAATATTTTTTGTTAAAAAATTTAAAAAGCCCAAGTTGTTTTATCTCTTTTAAATTTATTTTTAAAAGAATTTTTTCTGGATACTCAACTGGAATATTTTGAGGTTTTCCTCCGTCAAAAATTATCTTTGCAATAAAACTTGATTGTTTTCCAACCTCATAAAAATCTGGGGAATACCCTATGCAACCACCTTTTGAGATAAAAACATTATCAAGCACCATCAGAGGAACTTTAAATTTATGTGAAAGTTTAAAATATACTTGAGGATATGCGGTTACAAGAGCATCAGGATACCAGAATAATCCATCTGATTTATTATCTAACTTTAACTTATTCATTTTATTAAAAAGGTCATTTTTATCTTTTACTCCAATTGCAAGATATTTTAAATTAAGATACCTGCAAGCAAATTTTATCATTTTTAATCTCTCATTCTTATACTTTGTGTTTAAATTATAAAAATAAACAATTCTTCTAATTTCTGGAAAGGCATCTTTAAAAATTTCAAGTCTTTTAGGAATTAATTTTGCTGCAATATGTGCAATTCCAGTAAAATATCCTCCAGGTTTATTTAAAGATTTGACAAGGCCAGCTAAAACTGGGTCATCAACTTCATTAAAAATTACTGGAAATTTGTAAAAATTAATATATTTTTTAACTTCAAGGGCAACAAAAGTTGTTGTTGTAAAAATTAGTGTAATATTTCTCTTTTTAAAATTTTCTAAAATCTTTTTAACCTCTTTCAAATTTCCATTAATTATTACAGGAAAATAATTTATATTTTTACCTTCAACATATCCTAAAGAGCTTAATCCATCCTTTAAACCTTTAAAAGAAGGTATAAATGCTTTACTATAAAGAATTGCACCTACCTTTTTAGCATGAGCAAAACAAAATATAGGGAAAAAAAGGAAAGCAATAATTAATAAAATTCTTTTCATCCCATAATAATTATTAACAGGAAAAATCTAATTTTTCAACTCATTTAATATTTTTTTTATATCATCAATTTGAGCTTTAAGCTCTGAGGAGGATAAGAAAATCTTAACTTCATTCTGGGATAATAATTTTGCTTTTTTTAAATTAATTAATTCAACTATTTTCCCTGTATTAACTTTGCTTTTTTCATCAATTGTTAAAATCAATGAATCTTTATGAATTGAAGCCTTTGGAATATTTAATCTTTTTAAGATTACTTTTACTTTAAATAGCTGAAATAAATTTTCAGCTTCAAAAGGTAATTTTCCAAATTTATCTATGATTTCATCTTTAATTTCATAAAGTTCTTTTTCATCTTCTATAAGAGAAATTTTTTTATAGTAGTAAAATCTTTCTTTTTCATCTTCAATGTAATTATCTGGAAAATAGAAAGGAAACCAAACACTTATCTCAGGGTCAATTTTTTCTTCAACCACCTCTCCTTTTAATCTTTTTATTGCACTCTCAAGTGCATCTAAAAAGAATTCATAGCCAACTGCTAAAATTCTTCCAGATTGCTCTTTTCCAAATAAATTGCCAGCTCCTCTTAATTCAAGGTCATTTAATGCTATTTTTAATCCTTCTGAAAGATTGGAATGTTGTTGTAATATTCTTAATCTTCTTATTGCCTTTTCTGTAATAACATCCTCAGGAGGAATTATTAAATAAGCATAAGCTTTGATATTTGTCCTTCCAACCCTGCCCCTTAATTGATATAATTGAGATAACCCAAATTTATCAGCTCTGTTAATAATTATTGTATTAACATTTGGAATATCAAGACCTGATTCAATAATTGTTGTGCAAACAAGCACATTATATTTTTTTTCAATGAAATCTTTCATTATTTTTTCAAGTTCTGCTTCTTTCATTTGTCCATGAGCAACTGCAATCTTTGCTTCTGGAACAAGATTTTTTAAAAAATTTGCCATTGGATAGATTGATTTAACAATATTATGCACAAAAAAAACCTGTCCATCTCTTGATAATTCTTTTAAGATTGCACTTTTTATAATATTTTTATCAAATTTTACAATTTTTGTTTCAATTGATTTTCTATCTGCAGGAGGAGTTTGAATAACGCTCAAATCTTTTATTCCTATTAAACTCATCTGCAAGGTTCTTGGAATAGGAGTTGCTGTCATGTATAAAACATCTATATTGCTTTTTAGCATTTTTATTTTTTCTTTATGTTTAACCCCAAATTTATGTTCTTCATCAATTATTAAAAGACCAAGATTTTTAAATTTAACATCATCCTGTAAAAGTCTATGGGTGCCAATTACAATATCAATTCTACCTTCAGATAAAGCTTTTATTATCTCTTTCTGCTCCTTTTTACTCTCAAAACGAGTTAATTTCTTTATTATAAATGGATATTCTGAAAATCTTTTAGATAAAACATCAAAATGCTGAAGTGCAAGGATTGTTGTTGGAACAAGGAATGCCACTTGATATCCACATATTACAGCTTTTAAAATAGCCCTTATTGCAACTTCAGTTTTACCAAAACCTACATCACCACATAGTAATCTATCCATTGGATTTGGATTATCCATATCAGAAAAAACTTCTTCAATTGCTTTTAGCTGGTCATCAGTTTCAGTATATTCCCATTTATTTGCAAACTCTTCAATTATTGTTTCATCACATTTAAAAGAAATTCCTTGAAGAAGTTTTCTTTTTGCATAAAGCTCAAGAATATCTTTTGCAATTAATTCTGTTGCTTTTAAAACTTTTTCTTTCTCTTTCTGCCAACGTGTTGAACCAAGCTTATCAATAACTGGGATATATCCATCTTTCCCAACATATTTCTGTAAAATTCCTGTTTTATCTATTGGAACATAAAGCCTGTCATTCCCAGCATATTCAATTATAAAAAAATCCTTTTTCACTCCTCCAAATTCAAGATTTTTTAAACCTCTAAAAATACCTATTCCATGCTGAAGATGAACAATATAATCTCCTTCTTTTAATTCTGAAAAGTTTCTTATCTTTAAATTTTCATCAATTTTAAATTTTGTCTTTTTTATCTTTTTTGCAAAAATGTCTTTTTCACTGAATATTGCAACTTTTAAATTTTCAGAAAAAAATCCATTAAAATTGTAATCTGATTTTGTAACTAATACATTGGAAAATGGATTATTTAAGAATTCAAAAATGGAAGAATATTTTTTTTCAGAAAATCTGATGTTATTATTTCTAAAAATATCTTTTAAAAGATATTCTTTTTTTTCATCCTGAAGAAAAATTATTGTTTTAACAGAATTAAGCTCATTTTTAATAATTTCATCAACTAATGGCTTAAAATTATTTTTTAATTTAATGTGAAATTTTGAGTAATCTTCTGTTTTTAAATCAATACTTCCTGATAATTGAGAAAATTTAAAATTAAATTTTTCAACTTCTTCAATAATCTCAGAAGATTTAAAAAAGATTTTTTCAAATTCAAAATCTTTCTCTTTTAAATGTTCTTTTAATTCATCTTCATATTTTTTTAAATTTTTTATGCATAATTCATAATCATAAATGCAGGTTTTGTAATTATTGGAAATATAGGAAAATAGATTGGTTGTTTTAACTCCATTTAATTCTGGAATAAGCCTAAAATCTCCTTCAGCATTTACTTCTGTTGCCATTACAATATCAATAGATTTTATCTGATTATTCAATCTTCTCTGAGTTTGAGGATTAAAAAAATTAATAGTTTCAACTGTGTCACCAAAAAAAACTATTCGGACTGGTTTTTCATATATTGGACAATAAATATCAAGAATATCACCTCTAACAGCAAACTCACCTTTTTCAAATACAAAATTTTCTCTTGAATATCCCCATTCAACAAGCTGAAAAATTAATGCTTCTCTGTCAATTTCTTCGTTAATTCTTATATTCAATGATTCTTTTGCAATTAGTTGAGGAAGTATAAACTTTTTTAAACAAACTGATATTGGAACAACAATTAACTGAAATTTTCCAAATATTAACTGATATAAAAGCTCTGTGAATTCAGGAACATACCATTTTTCTCTTAAAATACTGCTAAAGGGGAAAAATTTTGAAATATTAAAAAATTTACCTTCCAGTTGTTTGTAAAAATTTTTTGTAATGTAAAAAAAATCTTCTCCAATCTCCCTTGATGGAGTAAAAACTACAATTTTTTCACCTTTTGAAATTAAATTTGCTATAAAAAAAGATGAGGAGGAAATGGAATATCCTGTGATTATTGTTGAATTCATTTCAAATAATTTGAATTGGAGCAAATTTTATAGATAAAGTTTTTAAACCATGAGATTTGAAAAAAACCACAATTTTTTTATTTTCTCCTGCTCCAATAACAGCTGTTATTTTTCCAATTCCAAAAACTTTATGATTTATATATGTTCCAGTTTTATATTTATCTTCCTCAAACTTAACTTCTTTTGGTTTTAATGTATTGGTTTCATTTAAATCTTCTATAAGATTTTCAGGAATATCTTTTAGAAAAATTGAAGGTAAAGATGCTTCTCTATAACGACCTTTTGCTCTTGAAGAGGTATATGTTATGTAAAGATTATCTTTTGCTCTTGTTATTGCAACATAACATAGTCTTCTTTCTTCTTCAAAATCTTTTGGATTATTAACTGAATTTGCATGAGGCAAAAGTCCATTTTCAAAGCCTACAATAAAAACATTTTTAAATTCAAGACCTTTTGCTGCATGAATGGTCATTAAATTTACACATTCACCTTTTGCAGAAATATCAGCTGAGCTTGTAAGGGATATTGTATCAAGATAATCTGATAAATCTCCTGAGGGATTATTCTTTTCAAAATTTCTAATTGAATTTAAAAGCTCCTGCAAATTTGCAATTCTATTCTCTCTTTCAATAAAATCAAGATTATCAAGCATTTCAATGTAACCACTTTCATGATAAAGTTTTTCTGTTAACTCAGAAATTGAGATTTTCTCCTTTAATTCTCTAAAATCCTTAATCAAATTATAAAATTTATTTAAACCAGGATGTTTTAATCTATTTATTTCAATTGCTTCAAAAATAGTTATATTATTTTCCTGAGCATATTTTACTATTTTATTAAATGTTTTTTCTCCAATTCTCCTTGAGGGAGTATTAATTATTCTTTTATAATTTAAAATATCCTCAGCGCCATTAATGATTTTTAAATAAGAAATTATGTCTTTTATCTCTTTTCTATCAAAAAATTTGAACCCACCAATAATAATGTATGGGATATTGTTCTTAATGAGTTCATCTTCAAAAACTCTTGATTGAGCATTGGTTCTATATAAAATTGCAGTTTGGGAATAATTCCCAATTTTTCTTATCTCTTCAACAACAAATCTTGCCTCATCATATTCATCAGTTAATTTCTTTACTTTTATTTTCTCACCAGATTTCCTTTCAGTAAATAATCTTTTCCCTTTTCTCATCATATTTTTTGAAATAACAGAATTTGCTGCATCTAAAATTATCTGAGTTGAACGGTAATTTCTTTCAAGTTTTACAATCTTTATTTCAGGAAAATCTTTTTCAATTTTTAAAATATTCTCAACATTTGCTCCCCGCCAGCTGTAAATTGACTGGTCATCATCTCCAACAGCACAAATCTTTCTATGTTTTGCAAGTAATTTAATTAATTTATATTGAATTTTGTTTGTATCCTGAAATTCATCAATAAGGATAAATTTAAAATTATTCGCATAATGCTCCAAAACTTCTGGAAATTTTGTAAAAATTTTATATGTTAAAACCAATAAATCTCCAAAATCTACTGAATTATTTTCTTTCATTTTCTGCTGATAAAATGAATAAATGAGTTTTAAATTTTTATGAAATGGTGAACCTTCATTTACATTATTTATGTCTTCTGGTAAAATCCCTTGATTTTTGCAATTATTTATAAAATTTTGAACTTTTACTGGATGATAAATCTTTTCATCAAGATTTAAATCATCTTTCAAAATTTTTTTTAAAAAATTTACCTGGTCTTGGTCATCATAAATTACAAAATTTTTTGAATATCCAATCTTATCAATCCATGTCCGTAATACTTTCACACCAAAAGAATGAAAAGTGCTAATCCATGTAAAAAAAGGATGAATTCCTGTAAGAGAAATTATTCTTTCCTTCATTTCATTTGCAGCTTTATTTGTAAATGTTACCGCAAGAATATTTTCAGGAAAAACTTTTAGCTCTTTAATCAGATAGGCATATTTATAAGTTAAAACCTTGGTTTTTCCACTACCAGCACCTGCAAGGACAAGTAATGGTCCCTCATTATATAAAACTGCTTCAAGTTGCTGTGGATTTAACTCTTTTAAAAAATTTTCCATTTTTTTCCTAACCTTTCAAAAAGCTCTAAAGATTCTCTGTGAATGGAAGAGAAATTATAATCAACATACTGGAAATATTCAATTATTTCTTCTTGTTTAAAATCTTTATAATTTTTTGGAATAACATAGCTTCTTATTGATTTTTTCAAAATTTTTCTAAAGATTTCAATAAGTTCATTATTTTTTTCGTAAAAACTTCTATTAACAATCCATAAAGCAAAAACAAATGGCAATTTTGTAAAATTATACCAGAGCTCAGCAAGGTCATAAATGTAAAAATTTTCTGAATTTCTGAAATAGAAATTCAGAGCATTATCACCAATTAATACTTGGTTTTTTTTATTAAAAATATTTTCAGAATTCATTATAAATTTCGGTTTCTTTCCATAAAATTCAAAAAAAATTATCTTTACAAGAGAATTGGAAGTAGCTGAAGATGGTGTTAAATAGATTTCAGTATCGTTTGAAATTTCTTCTATGTGATTATTTAATACAAGTATTACAGACAAAATTTTTTTCCTTGAACTTATTGAAAATTCATCAAAAAGAAAATATTTTTCTCTATTTTTCAAATATTCAACACTTGAAGATGGGCAAACATCAATTTCTCCATTATAAATCATTTCATTTAATTTTGAAGGTTCACCTTCTACAAATTCACAAAATTGACAATATTTTTTTAATCCTTCAAATATTGGATATACATTCAAATAATTTATTTTTCCAATTTTTAACATCAGCTTGATATAATACAAAAAAAAATATATGTAAAGGGAAGCAAAAAATTATACTGGAGGGGAATTATGGAATTGAAAAAAGGAAGATTTTATACTGTAATTTTAGAATGTGAAGGATTTTTCTCAAAAGCAAGGGCAAAAGACGTTGATATTGTTAAAAATAATGATGAAGATGTGCTTGTGTTTTACGATTGCACATGTGGAGTAAGAAAAGAAATACCTGGTAAAATAGAAAAAAATGATAATAATGAAATAATTTTCTCAGTATCAGATAAAAAAAAGTATATAGTAAGAGAGATTTCCATTTAATTTGGCATATTTTTAGCTTCCAATTTTAAAAAGGGCTAAGTCATGGATTTTACAACTTTTATTGGAATAATTATTGGCTTTTCATTAATAATAACCGCTATAATTACAAACTCCTCATTAAAGATATTTTTAAATCTCCCATCTGCATTGATAGTTTTAGGTGGAACAATTGGAGCAACACTTGTAAATTATTCTTTGTCTGAAATTCTAAATCTTATAAAGGCTTTAAAATATACAGTATTTTTTAAACATCCAACTTTTGATGAAGTTATAAATTCTATGCTTAGATATTCAATAATTGCAAGAAAAAATGGAATTCTTGCTTTAGAAAATGAACTTGAAAATATAGATGACCCTTTTTTGAAAAAAGGGCTTAGAATGGTTGTTGATGGAATGGATGAGGCAAGTGTTAAAAATGTTCTTGAAAATCAATTAAAATTTTTAGAAGAACGTCATAAAATTGGACATGAAATTCTTGAATCAATGGGGAATTACTCTCCTGCTATGGGTTTAATTGGGACACTAATTGGGCTTGTTCAGATGCTTCAACAGATGAATAATCCATCAACAATAGGTCCAGCAATGGCTGTAGCTTTAATAACAACTTTCTATGGAGCAATACTTGCAAATCTTGTTTTTATTCCTTTAAGTGGTAAATTAAAACGAAGAAGCGAATGGGAGATATTTTATAAGAAACTTTACACAGAAGGGATACTTTCAATCTGTAGAGGGGAAAATCCAATAATTTTGAAAAACAGGCTTGAAGCATTTATTTCATTAAGCGAAACAGAAAAGAAATTAGAGGAAGAAAGTGAATAAAAAAAATAATTTTCCTCTTTTGTATGCATGCTTAACAATAATTATTTTAACATTTTTTGTTTTTTTAACTGTAAATTCAACAATATCTCCAAAAAAGAAAAAAATTGCAATAGGTTCTTTAATTGGAAGTTTTGGACTTTTTAAAAGTGGAATTAATCCATTTGGTGAAGAGTATATGAAAAAAATTGGCTGGACATTGATAAATATTGGTTCAAGCAGAAAAATTTTAAATGCTCTTCAAAATTTACTTATAAAATCAAAACTTGAGAACTTTATTGAAATTTCTGCCATTGGGAATTTTTTAGTTTTCAAAGTAAAAAAGAATATTGCATTTTTACAAGGCTCAGATAAAATAAAAAAAGTTTTCTATGTTTTTTTAAATAGAAGTTTTAACATATTATCAGGTGCAAACTTCCAACAAATAGAAATTTATGCATATCCTGACAGAATTTACAATAAAAATTTTATTTCTCCTTTTGACCTTTCTTCCCACAGAGCCTACAATGTTGCAAGATTTTATGAAAATAGAGGGATTAGCAAAAATTTAATTAAAGCATTTGGAGAAGGATTTTTTTCAAATTTTGGTGTTATCATTAAAATTAAAGGAAAAATTAAAGAAGTTGCATCATTAAATATAAAACCTAAAAACATTAACATTGAAGGTTTTAAATTTGAGGTAAAATAGTGAAAAGAAAAACTCCTTGGCTTGTTACTTTTTCAGATTTAATCACTCTTTTAATAACTTTTTTCACATTAATAATTTCAATGTCTTCAATGGATAAAAAAGTTTTAAGGCAATCTTTTACATACTTTTCAGGTGGTCCTGGACTTACTGGGAAAGGTGGAGAATTGTTTGTAAACCTTGTTCAAATTAAAAAAAAATACAACTTAACAATTGCAGATTTAAAATCAATTGAAGATATTATGAAAAAATTCAATTTAACTCCTTCACAAAGTTTAAAATTGTTTCTTTTGAAAAAATATCTTGGGAAAGACAATATTGAAAATCTAAATATTGAAAATTATTCAGATGTTGAGGTTAAGATAAAATCACAAAAATTATTTAATCCAATATCGTATGAATTAACAGAGTATGGTAAAATTTTTGCTTTAGGTCTTTTTAAAACTATGAAATTATATACCGATAAATTATACATGGAAGTATATACTTCAAAATTTCCAATTGAAACAGATATAGTGAAGGACAATGTTGACCTTTCAATTAAAAGAGGAGCTAAAATTATTGACTTTTTGGTTAAAAAGAATATAGATTATAAAAGGATAGCTATAATTGGATGGGGTTATAATAAAGTTTCCAAAGATATAATATTATTGAAATTTCAGAATTTTTTAAAAATTGAAGGAGGAAAAAATGGCTGATAAAGAAAAAGAAAATCAGGAACAGGAAGAGCAACCTAAAAAAGGGGGCGGATTATTTAAAATTTTAATATTTGTAATTGTTGGAATATTAATTGGAGCAGGGGGAGGAATTTTTGTTTATATGAAATTTCTTGCACCAAAACCAGCACCAGTAGTTAAAGACAATTCTACCCAGCCACAAGCACAAGCACCTAAACAGACTGCTCCACCTGTTGCACCTAAAAAGGAAGAAATTTTGCCAACAATTGACCTTGACCCATTTATTGTAAATTTAGCAGATAGGGATACAAGAAGATATTTAAAAGTAAAAATGACACTTGAAGTTTCAAATGAAAAAGCCCTTGATGAAGTTAAAAAAAGAATGCCTGAAATTAGAGACACAATAACCCTTTTACTTTCAAGTAAAACTTACGCAGATTTAAGCACAATTGATGGCAAACTTGCATTAAAAGCATCAATAATAAATAGATTGAACACAATTCTTGTTACTGGAAAAATAACAAATGTATACTTTACAGAATTTGTAGTCCAATAAAGGAGTAATTATGGCAGAAATTCTATCTCAGGAGGAGATAGATTCTTTATTAAAAGGAATGAGCGGGGGAGAAATAGAAACAGAAACTGAAACCCCCGAAGAAGAAGAGGGTATAATCCCTTATGATTTAACCAATCAGGAAAAAATCATAAGGGGTAGAATGCCTACCCTTGAAATAATTAATCAAAGATTTTGCAGATTATTTAGAACTACATTTTCTTCAATGTTAAGAAAGATGGCAGATATTTCTGCAGTAAGTGTTGATACAATAAAATTTGGTGAATTTTTAAAATCATTACCTGTTCCTGCAAGCCTACATCTATTTAAAATGGAACCATTAAAAGGTTACAATCTATTTGTTATTGAAAGTAAATTGGTTTTTGCATTAATAGATATATTTTTTGGAGGCACTGGTGCTTCAACAATAAAAGTAGAAGGTAGAGATTTTACGGTAATTGAAGATAGATTAATAAAAAAAGTTGTAGTTGCAGCATTAAAAGATATGCAAGAAGCATGGGCTCCTGTTCATCCTGTTAAAATGGAATATTTCAGGTCTGAAATGAACCCTCAATTTGCAACAATTGCTCCACCTTCAGATGTTGTAATTTTGACAGTATTTGAAGTTGAAATTGAGCAAATTACAGGCACAATGACAGTATGTATTCCATATTCAAATGTTGAACCTATAAGAAGTAAACTTTATGCTGGATTTCAAACTGAAAGACTTGAAGTTGATATTTCATGGATAAATAGATTAAAAAGATTAATAACCACTTTATTTGTGGAAGCTTCAGTGGAACTTGCAGAAAAAGAAATTACTGTGAGAGAAGTTTTAAATCTTAAAAAAGGAGATATTATAAATCTTGGCAAAGATATTGCTGAACCATTAACAGTTTACATTGAAAAAGTCCCAAAATTTAAAGGATATGCGGGAATATATAGAAACAATAAAGCTGTAAAAATAACTGAAAAAATAGAAAAAAAGGAGATTTAAAATGGCAGAAGATTTATTTGACCAAGTAAAAAATGAAATGAATGAAAATGAAAATATTGCTGATGAAGATATAAGCTGGGATGATGTGGAAGAGGACCTTGCAAAACAGAGGGAAATGATAAAAGAAGATGCAAAAAAGAAAGCTCCACCAACTGACCAGAAGGTTCCAAACCTTGATTTTATACTTGATATTCCACTTAAATTATCTGTTGAACTTGGAAGAACAAAACTTTTAATAAATGATTTATTGCAGTTAGGTCAGGGTTCTGTAATAGAACTAAATAAACTTGCAGGGGAGCCACTTGAGGTTCTTGTAAATGATAAACTAATAGCAAGAGGTGAAGCTGTGGTTGTTAATGAAAAATTCGGGGTAAGGATTACTGATATTTTAAGTCCAATGGATAGAGTGGAGAAATTAAGTGAGTAGGAGAATTCTTTTATTATTCATAATTTTGTTAAGTTTTTCTTCAACATTATTCGCTTACGCAATTTCTGATATAAAAGTAAAAATTAATGACAAAAATTTTACTTTGGAAATCCCAATAAATAAAAAAGATAATGTATCTGTTGAAGAAAGTTACTATTCTAATGGAGTAAATCTTTTACTTCATAAAATTAAATTTGACAAAATTTCATTGAAAAAATTTAACTCCAAATTATTGTCAAACATAAAAATAATTCCTCTTGAAAATGGAGATACTCTCTTAAAAATTCAAATTAATGATAATTTTCTCCCAAAAAAACTAAAAATCATTCAAGAAGATAGTAAATTAAAAATTAAGTATGGTGAATTTCCAAAACCAAAACCAGTTATTAAACAAAAACCAGAACCTAAACCTCAAAGCAAAGAAGATAAAATAATTGAAGAATTAACAAAAAAAGCCTTTGAAAAACCTGAAATAAATTTACCAAAACCAGTTATAAAAAAAGAAAAAGAAAAAAAACCTCATTTTTTAACTGACACTACTTCTTTTACTGAAAAAATAATTAAGACTTATTCTATACTTGCAATTATGTGCATATTTTTAATTGGTTTAGCTTTTTTAATTAAAAAATTCAAATTAAAAACAGGAGTTTATTTTAAAGATAATAATATCTTCAAAATTATTTACAAATTTGATGTCGCACCTAAAAAATCAATTGCAATAGTTAAAGTTTACGATGAATATCTCCTTGTTGGCATAACTGAATACAACATCAATCTACTTGCAAAAATTGAATCAGAAGATTTAAAAGAGGAAATTAAACTCATAGAAGGAAAAAGAGAAACATCAAAATTTATAAATTATCTAAAAGAAAAAGATAAAACTAAACATTCAAAGGAAAGTTTAATAAATGACATTGAAGAAAAAATAAGAAGATTAAGAGCAAGATGAAAAAAAAAACTTTTTTCCTTATAATTTTTATTCTCTTTATTAATATCCCTTTACTAAATTCTGCAGATACAATTCCAATTCCGACTATTACAATAGGAGTTGGAACAACTACCAATCCGTCAGAAATAGTTAAAACCTTACAGATAATAATTTTGCTTACAATAATTACATTAGCTCCTTCAATTCTTGTTCTAATGACATCTTTTACAAGGATTGTAATTGTGCTACATTTTCTCCGTCAAGCTCTTGGCACTCAACAGATGCCTCCAAGTCAGGTAGTTGTTGGACTTTCGCTATTTTTGACTTTTTTTGTTATGAGACCAGTTTTAGTTCAAATAAATAACAATGCATTACAACCATATCTTAAAAAAGAAATTACGCAAAAGCAGGCATTTGAAAATGCATTAAAGCCCTTAAGAAAATTTATGTTAAAACAAACAAGGGAAAAGGACCTTGCTCTTTTTTTATCTTTTACAAGGACAAAAAAGCCAAAAAATATAAATGAAGTAAGCACATTAACAATAATTCCTGCCTTTGTAATAAGTGAGCTGAAAACAGCATTCCAGATGGGTTTTTTGCTATACATTCCTTTCCTTATTCTTGATATGGTTGTGGCAAGTGTTTTGCTATCCATGGGAATGATGATGCTACCTCCTGTAATGGTTTCTTTGCCATTTAAAATTATGCTCTTTGTCCTTGCAGATGGGTGGAATTTATTGGTCGGGTCATTAATTAAAAGTTTTATGTAGGAGGTTTAAATGACACCTGAATTTGTTATAACATTTGCTCAAGAAGCTTTTAAATTAACAATGATGATTTCTGCTCCAATGTTAATTATGGGACTTGTTGCTGGAGTTGCTGTTAGTATATTTCAAGCGGTAACTTCAATCAATGAGATGACTTTAACATTTATTCCAAAAATTATTGCTGTTTTTGTTGCTTTAATCATATTTTTCCCATGGATGTTAAAATTAATAGTTGAATTTACCCAAAAAATAATAATTAATCTTCCAATGTATGTTAAATGACAGATGTAAATCTTCCAGCAGTTTTTGTTTTAAATTTTTTATTAATTTTTACAAGAATCTCATCAATTATTATCCTCGCTCCAATTTTTAATAGTAGAGTAATTCCTCCACTTTTAAAAATAGGTTTATCTTTTCTAATTTCCTTAATTGTTTATCCTTTTGTTCCTAAAATCAATTTCAACTTAGCAAAATTAAATCCTTTCTTCTATTTTCTCATGATTCTTTTTGAAATGGGAATAGGTATGATAATTGGATTTTTAGCAACATTTGTGTTCATTGCTGTGCAGGTTGGAGGACAATTAATAGGTTTTTCTATTGGACTTGCTGTTGCAAATATTTTTGACCCAATTACAAACCAACAGGTCTCTGAACTTTCAATTATTCAAAATCTTTTTGCATTACTAATTTTTCTTGCAATCAATGGTCATCATATATTTTTAAAAGCAATAATCTATTCATTTCACCATATTCCACTTATGGGTTTTTATTTTAAAAAATCTATTCTGAAATTTATTGTTCAATCTGGTGGAGATATATTTTACATTGCTTTTAAAATTGCATCTCCTATGATTATTGGACTTTTAATTGTAGATATTGTTTTTTCAATAATGGCAAGGCTTGCTCCTCAAATAAATATAATAATTGTGGGGCTTCCTGTTAAAATATTTGTTGGTTTTTTTATTTTTATGATGTCTTTTCCACTTTTTGCTTATATTTTCACAGATACTTTTGATGAATTTATGAAAAAAGTATTTTTAATTTTGAAAAATTTTTAAATAAAGGACATTTCTCTTTAATACAATGTGGATTTTTTATAGATTGGGAGCAAGAAAATTTAAAATCAGCTGGAAGATTAATTCCTGTTAACCATTCTGAATTTTCTGAAAATAACTTCAAACCTATGTAAGTTTCTCTCTGACAGCATCTTGCAGCTTCTAATTTTGAAATTTTATCTAAAACTTTTGCACAGAAACTCTGAGTTATTTTTCTCTCTTTAGCTTTTAATGGAGTTGATTTAATGATTGCGGAAAGTGCTATACCAATTCCTGTTACAACTCCGCAAACTCCATTAAAGCCACAACTTCCGCCTGGAACTTTCTTCCCTCTTAAAATTGCTGATTTTATTTCATTAAAACTTATATTTCCACCATTATTCTTAAATGAAGTTAAAATTACTCCTGGCACAAGTGCATGATATTCTGGACCATGCATTGGAAATTTAGCATAATTTTTTGCTTCATAAAAAATCTCAATTAAATCTTTTTTGTCACAGTTTTCCAGATAACTTATCAACTTTAAAACAGGTTGATTTGAATGACATTCATCGCATATAAAATGACCATTTTTACACTCTGCATTTGAGAGAAATTTTTTACCACACATAAAACAGGTTCTCTCTTTTTCAAAATTAAAATAAACAAGTTCTTCTCCGCAGATTAAACAACCTGTTTTATTTTCTTGAGGAATAGCACAGCATGAATACATCTCTTTATTGATAACATTCTCTTTGATTTCATCAAAAATAAAAAGTGGAGTGTCTTCTGAAACAGATTCAATTTCATTAATTTCACCTGTTTTTACTAAATTAAAATTTTCATCTACATAATAAATTGAAGGACCGGGGGAGTATACATATTTTTTCTCACATTTAATTTTTTCTGCTGAAAAAGTTATTGAAAAAAATTTAAAATCTTCAACTTTTCTGTAAAAAGTTCTTGATAAAATTTTAATATTTTTAAAATTTAAAATTCTTAAAGTTTCTATTAATTTTTCTTCTGTTAAAGCTCCAGATAAACACTCTCCTTTTAATTTTTCATCCTGCATAAAAGTTGAAGGTAAATTCTTTTCACTAACAACATCACTTATTACAATTCTTCCATTAAATTTTAAAATTCTGTATATCTCTTTAAAAACAATTTTCTTAAAATCTGATAAATTTATAACGCAATTTGAAATAATCACATCAAAACTTTCATCTTTAAATGGCAGTTTATCAATAAATCCTTTAATGTAAAATAAATTTTCCTTTTTTTTCTCTTTTTTTGCCTTATTTGCAAGATTTAACATTTCATCTAACATATCTATTCCAACAACAGTTCCATTAACTCCAACTTCATCACTTGCAATTAAAGTTTCAACTCCACTCCCACAGCCAATATCAAGAATTTTATCTCCTTTTTTTAAATTAGCAAAAATTACAGGTGAGCCACATCCGAAACTTTTTAAAAGATTCTCATCTGGCACATCTTTTATTTTCAAATTTTCAATAAATGGATTTAAAATATCTTCATTACCCTCAGTTGCAGCTTTTTTATAAAAATTCTGCACAATTTCAATCCCATTATCTGATACCATACTTAAAAGACAGTTAGAATGATTTAGAAACACTTCACCTTTCTTTCCACAATCCTTTAAAATATCACCTGCCTCAAGTATAATTTCTGGTATTTTTCGTTCAGGTATATTTAATTTTTTCACATTTTCATAAATTAAAAATTTTATAATTTCCTCATATAATGGGATAAATGGGTCAATATCATCATAAAAATAAGATAAATCAAAATCTCCGCCACCATGAATAAATTTAAATGGAGAATTTGAAAGCTCTGGAATTTCTATAACGCTCTTTTTTCTTAATTCATTCAAAATTTTACTGTTATTCCATATTGATATGAAACTATCTTTTTTTAAATCTCCACAGCATAAATTATCTTGAAAAACTGTTGCAGCAGTTGGATAAACTTTCATATCAGGTGATATTGCAATTAATTCAATTCCAGCTGAAGTTAAATCATGTTTAACTCCACAATAGGTGAATATTTGAGCCTCAAGTGATGTAAAATTGTCAATTTCAGCGTTAGCTTTATCACATTTATCTTTTAATCTTATTAACTTTTCTGCAATTAAATCTATATCTAAAATTTTTAGTTTTTTACCATTTCCATAAGGTATATGATAAAAGAAATGAAAAAATTTAACTCCATTTTCAAGGAAAAAATCTATTACTTTTTCAATATTCTCATCAATTAAATCAATTCCAATTGTAAAGTTTAGATTCTTTTTCTGTAAAAATCTAATTGCATTTAAAAATTTTTTAAAACTAACTTTCCTTACTTTTTCATAATTTTCGAAAATACCTTCACAGCTTACTTGAAAATGGATTCTTTTTAAATCTAAATCTTTAATCTTTTCATAAAATTTTTCAATGAATAAACCATTTGTTAAAATTGCAATTTTGTTATTTTCGCTTTTTTCAAGTATATATTTTAAAACTTTATCTAAATCTGGATAAATTAAAGGCTCGCCACCTGTAAAAACAAAAACATTTGTGCCAAGAGAATTTAATTCATCAATTATTTTAATTAAAAATTTAAAATCCATCTCTAAATTATTATTTAAAAATTCTGAAAATAAACAGTGTGAACAATTTAAATTACATCTATTTGTAATATGAAACCATGCTTCTTTTGGATAAGAAAAATCAATGTAATTAATTCTACCTGAATATTCTTTTGAATAATTTGAGCAAAAATTTTTAATGTGATTTAAAAAATTTTCAGCTGAAATTGCTGAAGATGACAGAGGTAAATCAATTTTTTTAATAGCAGAATAAATATCTTCTGTTTTTAAAAACTCTTTGAAAAATTCATCTCCAGCTTTATTTGGAACAAACCAGTATGGAATATCAGGTTCAATATAAATTGCAATATCTTTATAAAGTATTCTTGAAAAATTCATCTATCATATACCTCACTATTGTAACTCTGTGATTTATAATGGTTTTTAAAATACCCTGTCTAAAATATTTTCTCGGTGAAGTTTTAATTTTTTCATTTAATATTTTAATTTTAATTCCCATTTTTTTTGCTTTTTTTACAAATTTTACATCTTCAAGCTCTTCTTCAGGAAATCCTCCCAATTTTTCAAAAACTTCTCTTTTCATAATAAAACACTGGTCACCATAAGGAGTTTTAGTTATTGAGCATCTTAAATTTGTAAAAAATTCAATTAATTTAAAAATAAATTTATCTGGATAAGTTGAGTATCTAAAACTTAAAATTGCATTATCTTCAATATTTTCAAGTATTAATCTTTCAGCATTCTCAGGTAAAATTGTATCACAATGAAGAAAAATTAAAATTTCTCCTTTTGAATTTTTAGCTCCATAATTAAGTTGAACTCCTCTCCCCTGAGGAGAATTAACAACTTTTATGTTTTTGTCATTAAAGTAGATTTTATCATCTTGAGTTTTTGAAAAAATAATTTCATACCTTGAATTTTTAAAAATTTTTTTTATATTTTTTACAACTCTGTTTATATAAAATTGCTCTTCATCTTTTACTGGAATAATAATTGAAAAGGTCTTTTTGCTCATCAATATCTCTTAATTTTTCAAGAACATAAAATTTTAGTTTATGTTTTTTTAATTTTTCAATTGTAAGAGTAAAAACTTTATCTGTGCTCCAGGGTATATCTGAAAAAATCTCCTTTTTTAATTTATCCTTTTTACAGCCAATTAAATAATAACCTCCATCAAAGCATGGTCCAATAACATAATCGTAATCTTTAAGGAAGATAAAAGCTTTTCTCATTATGTTTGAATTTAAATCTGGGATATCTGTTCCAATAATTATTGCATTTTCTATTTTATTTGCAAATACCTCATTTAAGGCATTATACATTCTTTCACCTAAATTTTTTCCTTTTTGAGAAAAAGAGTTTTTATACTTTTCTATTGGCTCTGGATACCAGAAAAGAAAATATGGGATTGATGTTTTTTTAACTTCAGTAATTGTATTTTTTATGCAATCTTTGTAGAAATTTAAAGCAAATTCTTGTGAAGTAGTTTCTGCTAATCTTGTTTTAACATCTGTAAGAAAAAAATTTTTCAAAAAAACAATAATTGCATTCATTACTTTTCTATAGGCAATTCAGTCAACGTCCATTGCCAGAAGCCATAATCATAATTCTCAATATTTTTATAACCAACATATTTTAATACAAAATAAACAAATCCAGACCTAACTCCTCCTGTGCATATAGTTATAATTTTCTTTTTTATTTTATCTGGAGAAGGAATTCCATGCTTATTTAAAATTTCAATTATCTCTGTTTTTGATTTTAAGGTATAATCTTTATTTAAAAAATCTTTCCACCATATTAAGATTGCACCAGGGATATGACCCCCTCTTTTTTCACCATACAGAGTAGCTCCATTATATTCTTTTTCTGTCCTTGTATCAATGATAATTACTTTTTTATTTTTAATAAAATTAAAAATTTCTTCTGCAGTTATTAAATGAAAATCATGCAATTTTAAATTATTACAGGTTTTGTTTTTATTAAAAATTGAAATTCCATAAGAAACAGGAAAACCTTTATTTTTCCAAAAAGAGAAACCACCATTTAAAATTTTTAAATTCTTATATCCTAATTTGTCAAGAAGCCAGTAAATTCTACCTTCAGCTCCCCAGCTATTTTCATCACCATA
>CAZQKL010000020.1:0-22717 GCA_964593895.1 uncultured bacterium | reverse complement strand
AATATCAATTACAGGAATTTCCAAATTGAATACTTCATGATATTTAACATCACCTGTTAAATAAACATCTGGAGAAAAATTTAGAACATTATCAATTAAGCTCATTCCACTTCCTGGACAAAGTGCAACCTTTTTTATATATTTTTTAAAATCTGCTCCATACACTTTTAATTTTTCAATATTGAAAATTTCTCTAATAAAATTTAAAAAATTATTAAATTCCATTTCTTTTTGCAGTTCTCCAACTCTACCAAAGCCAATCTCTTCCTCTAAATTATTTTCCACACTATAAATTTCAATTAATGGAGTTTCATAAGGATGAAGTTCTTTAAATAAATTTAAAGTATTTTGAATTTGTAACTCATCTGCCACTATTTCAAGTTTTATCTCATCAACAATATTTAACTTTTCCCTTTCTCCAATTCTTGGACTTGCTTTTGAAAATGGATAAAAAGTTCCTTTACCTTCCACACTAAAAGTGCAAGATTTATAATTTCCAAAAATACCTAAATTATTTTCTGTAATTGCTTTTAAAAATTTCTCATAATAATTTTTTGGTAAAAAAGTTACAATTTTAAATTTTTTCATCTTTTTTGGAGCTAAAACTTTTATATTCTGTAAATTTAAAATTTCAGCAACATAATCTGCAAGTCCACCTTTTGCAACATCAATATTAGTGTGAAATGAAACTAAATTAATTCTGTTGTTTATTATCTTGGAAATTAATTTTCCTAAAGTTGTATTTTCTAAAATATTTTTTATTGGTTTAAAAAAAAGAGGATGGTGGGAAATAATTAAATTAGCATTTTCTTTAACAGCTAAATCAATAACATATTCATCTATATCAAGACATACTAAAATTTTTTTTATATCATCTGAATGGGATTTTATTTGTAGACCTGAATTATCCCACGTTTCTTGATAAAAAAGAGGAGCAAAATTTTCAATCTGTGAAATTATATCTTCTGTCTTCATTAATATTAATAAAATGGGCCTACCAGGATTCGAACCTGGGACCTACCGGTTATGAGCCGGTAGCTCTGCCAACTGAGCTATAGGCCCTTCACAAAATTTTTTTCTTATATAAAAATATCCAATTTGTCAAGAATTTTGTTTCTATTCCTAAACAGTTGCAAGAAATGTTAAAATTTTATTTTTATCTTTTAAAATATTATTAGAAATTTTTAACATTGCTCCAAATTTAACAACAAAATAACAGATTAAACTCAATTTTTTTTCCAAATCATTAGCCTGAATTTTATCAAAATCTATTACAATTGTCTCATTAATTGAAACATACTGTTTTGTCCTTAAATTCTCTGTTTTTACATATTCTTTCCAGTAAATATCCCTCAATTTATCTCCAGGTGAATAATTTTTTATTGCAAAAAACTCACTATTACCTTTTCCAAATAAATCCTTAATTTTAGCTTCTCCATTAAAAAATATATCATCAATTTCAAATTTAAAAAATAAAGGCTGTGGAAAAACTATAAATTTTTCATTTAAATTGTAAAATAGAAACCTTTTAAAAAATCCAAATGGGAATTCTGAAAAAATTTTTACTTTCTCAATATTATAAATTCCTCTCTTTTTAAATTTTAACTTTTCAACTAATGTTACTTCTTTTTTTGGAGGAATAATGTAAAAAATTTTATGAAAAAATTCAGATTCAACTTCAATCAAAAATGAGGGGAAAAATCTTTTTTTATTTTTTATTTTAATCCCTATTATTGTTTCGCAGTTTGCAAAAATTTCATTTGGTAAATTAATTGAAATATTTAAATTTTCAATGTTTCTTTTTCCAAAAAAACCTGAAATTCCCATTATTCCAAGTAAAAATGAGGTTATTAAATAAATCAAATTATTTCCTGTATTAATTCCAGCAAACCCTAAAAAAATTACTGTAACGATGTAAATATATCCAGGTTTTAATATTTTAATAGGGGATTTGAACTTCATTTATAATTTCTGAAATTAAAATTTCTTGATTAATATTATGACTTTTCAAAACGATTCTATGAGAAAAAACATATCTACTTAAAAATTTTATATCCTCTGGAATTACAAAATCTCTATTACAGTAAAATGCGTAAGTTTTTGCACACTTTACAATATCAAGTAATGCTCTCGTAGAAAGACCTATGTAAATATCCTTATGTTTTCTCGTTTTTTCTGCAATGTCAACAAGATATGTTAAAATTTTTTCTGAAACCTTCACCTTGTTTATTTCATTTTTTATATGAAATACTTCCTTTTCTTCAATATAAGGGGAAATTTTAAAAATTTCCTTTTTTATATCACCTTCTTTTAAAATCTTTTTTTCAATCTCCTTTTCAGGATAACCTATTGAAAATTTCATTATAAATCTATCAAGTTGGGAATCTGGTAATGGATAAGTTCCATAATGTTCAAGTGGATTTTGAGTCGCTATTATAAAAAAATTGGGAGACAGTTTAAAAGTTGCATTTTCAATGGACACTTGCCTTTCTTCCATTGCTTCAAGAAAGGCACTTTGTGTTTTTGGCATAGCTCTATTTATCTCATCTACAAGAACAATGTCATTAAAAATAGGACCTTTTATAAATTCAAAAGCACTTTTTTCTTTTTTAAAAACATTAAAACCAGTTATATCAGAAGGGAGCAAATCTGAAGTGCACTGAATTCTACCAAATTTTAAACCTATTGATTTTGCCAAAGTTAAAGCTAATACTGTTTTCCCAACTCCAGGAATATCTTCAATTAAAACATGACCTTCAGAAAAAAAAGAAATTACAGTTAACAATATTGGAAGACTTTTACCTCTTAAATATTTCTCTATATACTCGCATAACCCTCTAATTTTATTTATAAATCACACCTCCTTCAAAGAAATTACTCCTTCTGAAATATCTTTTAAAGTATCATAATCTAAAATTTTAACCTTGTTTCCATCCATTTCAATTAAATTTTTCTCTTTCATTTTAAAAAAAATTCTTGATAATGTTTCTGGCGAAGTTCCTAAAAAATTTGCAAGAAACTTTTTTGGCATATCAAGAAAGAAAAAATCTCCATTTTCTTTATTTTTTTCATTAAGATAAAGGAGATATCCACCAAGTCTTGCAGGGACCTCTTTTAAGGATAAGTTTTCAATAATTGTTGTAAAATTGTGAAGTCTTTTTGATAAAACTGCAATTATTCCAATTGAAATTTCAGGATATTTTTTTAATAATTCAATAAATTTTTCTCTATCAAAAAATAATAACTCAGTTTTTACTATACTTGAAGCATTTGCAGGAAATTTTTCACCAGTAAATGCTGGAGCTTCTCCAAATGGTTCACCTTTTCCAAAAATATGTAAAATATGCTCTTTACCTTCAAAAGAAATTTTGTATATTTTAACCTTTCCCTCTTTAACAATGTAAAATCCATTTGCTTTTTCGCCTTCAGAGAAAATTACCTCATCCTTTTCAACTTTTCTAATCTCAATAATATCTTCAATCAAACTGTAATGATGCTCTTTTAATGAAGAGAAAAAATATACATTTCTCAAAAAATCTTTAAGGTTCATTTCTTTTCAATAATTACCTCATGTTTTATAAGGTCCATTTCAACAATCTTTCCTTTCAATACTTCCTGTTCACCAAAAATATTCTGTAAATAGATTTCATCATTTTCTTTTTTAATTATAAATGCTGATTCCATAATTTTTTTTAAGTCATTCCCATCCTTATAATAAACATTTGCTTCACACATTTATATACTCCTTCACTTTTTCTATTAATTTATCAATCATGTGAGGTAAAGGCTGAGATTCAACGCCAATTATTTCAACATTTTCCTGTGTAAAAGGAAGTAAAAACTTTTTTGCTTTACTCATTGAAATGTAAGTTGCTATCTGGGGAGTTAATTCTCCAAGCATTGAATTTGCAAGTATTATTGATATTGGTCCAATAATTAAATCAACTTCATTGGTGATAATCTTAATTGGATTTTCTCCTGTTGCTCCTTTATTTGCTTTTGCTTTTAACATTGCACTTGTTGCAATTGAATTTGTCCCAATTGCAATTATCTCAACTTTATCATAAAAAACCTCTCTAAGTTTTTTAATTATTGCACTTCCAATACCACCACCTTGTCCATCAATTACACATATCTTTAATTTATCCATTAATACTTCCCCTTAAATTTTATTATGTGCCTAATTCCCAACTTGATAGATATTTCTTCTGCTCTCTTGTTAATTTATCTATTTTAACTCCCATGCTTTCAAGTTTTAATGAAGCAATTCTTCTGTCAATTTCCTCTGGAACTTTATAAACTTTATTTTCAAGTTTTTTATAATTATTCCATACATATTCAACACTCAAAGCTTGATTTGCAAAACTCATATCCATAACACTTGAGGGGTGCCCCTCTGCAGAAGCAAGATTTATAAGTCTTCCTTCTCCTAATAGATAAATTAAGTTGCCATTTTTCAGTTTATACTCACAAACAAAATCCCTTATCATTCTCTTTTTTACAGAGATTGTTTCTAAACCTTCAACATCTATTTCAACATTAAAATGTCCTGAATTTGCAACAATTGCACCAGATTTCATATTTAAAAAATGTTCCTTTCTTATAACATGATAATTCCCTGTTACAGTGCAGAAAAAATCACCTATTTTGGAAGCTTTTATAAGAGGCATTACTTCATATCCATCCATTATTGCCTCTAAAGCCTTTACAGGGTCAACTTCAGTAACTATTACATGAGCTCCCATTCCTCTTGCTCTCATTGCAAGTCCTTTACCACACCAACCATACCCACAAACAACAAATTTGCTTCCAGCAATCAATCTATTTGTTGCTCTAATAATTCCATCAATGGTGCTCTGTCCTGTGCCGTATCTATTGTCAAAGAAATGTTTAGTCATTGCATCATTTACAGCAATAATTGGAAATTGAAGCACTTTTGATTTTTCCATGCTCTTTAATCTTATAATCCCTGTTGTTGTCTCTTCTGTTCCACCAATTACAGAAGACTTTAGTTTTTCCTTCTCTACTTCTTCTAAAGAAGTATACCAATCTTTAATTGCAGGATGAAGTTCATCTAATTTATTGTGAATTATAAAATGTAAGGAAGAAACTAAATCTGCTCCATCATCCATTGTAATCATTGGAAAATGAGCTAATGCACTTTTAATATGAGAATAGTATGTGTCATTATCTTCTCCTTTAATAGCAAATACTGGGATTTCATAATCTTTTACTAATGACGCTGCAACATCATCTTGAGTGCTTAATGGATTTGAAGCACAAAGAACTACATCTGCTCCTGCAGATTTTAATGTAATCATAAGATTTGCTGTTTCTGTAGTAACATGAAGACAAGCAGAAATTCTTACTCCTTCCAATGGTTTTTCTCTTTCAAATCTTTCACGAATTAAATTTAGAACAGGCATACTTTGGGAAGCCCATTCTATTTTTAATTTCCCTTTTTCAGCTAAATTTACATCTTTGATATGGTAATTCATTTTTATCCTCCTTTTTAGATTTCTTTTAACATTGCGACCTCATCACAATCTGGAAATTTTGGACAATTTACACATTCTGACCAGACCTTATGTGGTAAAATTTTTTTATCAATAATTTTAAATCCTAATTTTTTAAAAAAATTAACATTGTATGTAAGCACAAACACCCTTTTTAATTTTAACTCTTCTGCATCTTTTAAGCATCTATCAACAAGCACTCTTCCATAACCTTTATTAAGAAATTTATCAAGAACACATAAAGACCTTATTTCTCCTAAATCTTCCCAGCAAACATGCAATGAACCAATTCCAGCAACTTCTCCATTTACTTCCAAAATAAAAAAATCCCTTATATTGTCATAAATATTACTCATTGTTCTTTCAAGAAGCAAACCTCTTTTACTGTATTCTTTTAAAATTTCATAAATTTTTTTAACATCATTCACATTCGCTCTTCTTAGCTTCATTAATTAATTCCTCAGCAGTTTTTTTTGCTTTTTCTGTTAAAGTTCCTGCAATCATTCTTGCAAGTTCTTCAACTCTTTCTTCATAATTTAACTTTTTAATCTTTGTAAATGTTTTCCCATCTTCAACAACTTTATAAACTTTAAAATGAGTATCTGCAAATGCTGCAACTTGTGGAAAGTGAGTAATTGCAAAAACCTGATGTTTTTTTGAAAGCTTTTTTAATAACTTACCCACAAAAAAAGCTGTCTCCCCACCTGTGCCAGCATCTATTTCATCAAATATTAAAATTGGAATATTCAAATATTCACTTAAAAAACTTTTTAATGCAAGAATAATTCTTGATTTTTCTCCACCTGAAGCAATACTTTCTATGGGTTTTTCAGGTTCACCTAAATTAGGAGAAATTAAAAATTTTAATTTTGTTATTCCAAATTGGGTTAATTTTTCTATTTTTCTAATATCTAATTTAAATCTAACTTTTTCCATTTTTAAGTTTTTCAAAATTTCTTCAACTGCTTTTTCAAAGAATCTTTTCTTTTCTAATCTTTTATTATGAATTTTTTCTGATAAAATTTTAAGTTCTTCCTCAATTTTCAACAATTCTTTTTCTTTTCTTTCGTAAGAAATTTTAAAATTCTCAAGTTCTTCAAGCTCTTTTTTTAACCTATTTTTTAGTTCAATTAATTCTTTAACTGAATTTTTTTTATATTTTCTTTTCAATTCATTAATTTTCTCTTCAAATAGAATTAATTCATTTAACCTTTTTTCACTATTTTCACTAAAATTCCCTATCTCTCTAATACATAAATGTTCAAGTTCATTAAGTTCAACCTCTATATTAGTTGCTAATTCCAACAATTCCTTAAAATTTTTCTTATAATCTGAAATTTCAGAAAATTTTAATTTTAGCTCTGAAACCTTAGGCAGTATCTCATCTAAAATTTCTACAGAAAAATTTAAAATATTTTTTATATTCTCCTCATTTTCAAGAAAGTATATCTCTTTTTTTAATAAAATTTCATCAACTTCCTCAAGATTTAAATCTTAAAATCTCTTTTTTATATTCAAGATTTTCAGCAAGTTCATTTTTTTCATTTATCTCTTTTTTTAATTTATTAAATCTTACCAATAGCTTTTGATACTGTTTAACATCATCAGTTAATTTGCAATACGCATCATACATTTTTATTTGATTATTTTCATCAAATAGAAATCTATTTTGAGATGAAAAATCTATTAAATTTTCAGTTAATTTTTTTAAATTTGAAATTGTTGAATATTCATTATTTATTTTTATCTTATTTTTATTCTCCCTTGATAAAACTCGTTTAATAATTAACTCATCTTCATCATTATCAAAAATTGCTTCCACCTCACACAGATTTTCACCTTCTCTAATAAGATGAGAACTCCCTCTATGACCAATCAATAATTGAAGTGAATTTACAATTATTGATTTTCCTGCTCCAGTTTCTCCTGTAATTATATTCAAACCTTTTTCAAAATCTATCTCCAATGATGAGATAAGAGCTAAATTTTTTATCTTTAAAGAGACTAAAGACCCCATTTTAATTTGTTTCTTAAAACTTCAAAATAATTTTTTTTAGGTGTTGTTAAAATCAAAGTTTTTTTCTCATCCTTTTCTATTCTAATAATATCTTCGTCCCTAAGAGAAAATCCTACCTGTCCATCTAAAGTAATCATTACATCATTATCAAGAGAATTTAATTGGACAAAGATTATATCATCACCAGAAACAACAAGAGGTCTATTTGTCAAAGTATGAGGACAAATTGGAGATAAAATTATGCAATTTAATTCTGGATGAACAATTGGACCACCTGCTGCAAGAGAATATGCAGTGCTTCCAGTTGGAGTAGAAACAATTAAACCATCTGCCCTATATTTTGTAACAAACACATTATTTATAGAAGTTTTAAGTTCTATTATTCTTGCTAATGCACCTTTATTTATTACAACATCATTTAAAACAGAATAAGAGCTAATCTTTTCACCACCTCTGAAAAGCGTTGCTTTTAACATCATTCTTTCATTTATTTTAAAATTTCCCCTGAAAATATCTTCAAGAACTACATACATTTCATCCAAAGTTATTTCTGTTAAAAATCCAAGACCTCCTAAATTTACACCTATTATTGGAATAGAATAATCTTTTACAAGTCTAGCTACAGAAAGGAAAGTCCCATCACCACCAAGAACAATTACAAAATCACTATTTTTAGCAATGTAAGTTTTATCATAAAACTTTTCATTTAATACTTTTCCAATCTCCTCAGTAAAAAGAGGTTTTTTCCCTTTTTTTACAAGCCATTGCACAAGTTCTGTTCCTATTTCAATTGCTTTTTCCTGATGTTGTTTTAAAATAATTCCAATTTTTTCAAACTTCATGAGTTTAATGCCTTACCTGTTTTCAAAAAATCTATTACCTTTTCAAGATTTATAATTTTTATTAATTTTTCGTCTAATTTAAAACATTCATCTGTAAAAGTTAGTTTTGAAAAAATATTTTCTTCAATTAAAATCTCATCTTTTGAAATTTCTAAAAATTCTGTCATATAATAAGTTAAAAATGCAATATATTTTTCATTTAATTCTATTACACAGATATAATAATCATCAAGTTTTTCTGAATAATTAAAATTTATACCTAAAAGTAGTGGCAAATTTATAACAGGAATTATCCTTTTTTCATATTCAAGTTCTCCACAAATTATATTTGAAAATCCTGAAAATGTAAAATTTTCAATATTTGCTGAAAGTAAAATTTTTATTTTTTCAGAATTTATTGCAAAATATTCTCCGTTGAAATTAAAAATTGTGAAAGAAATTTTTTCAACTTTTTCCTTTTCCTTTTTAATTTCTTCAAAAATTTCAACTCCTTTAAATATAAAACTTTTTTTAAATTTAAAATCTTTTACATTAATTATATCTTTAACATCAATAAGTGAAATAATATCACCATTATCATGGATTATTTTATTTTTTTTATTAACTGTATCTGAAAAAATATCATCATGGGAGAAAAATTTTATTCCAATAATTTCATCAACATAAATTCCAAAAGTATGTTCTGAATCGTTAATTATTAAAAAAATCTTTTCTTTCTCATAAGGTAATTTTTTATCAATTCCAAATTTTTTTCCAATATTTATTAAAGGTAAAATATTCCCTCTTAAATTAAAAATTCCAACAAAATAAGGAACAGGAGTGGGGATTTCAAAAAAGTCTTTAAATTTCCCTACTTCCTTAAGATATTTCAATTCTATTCCAAAATAAAAATTTTCAATTCTAAACTTTAATATTTTTAAACCTTCCATCATTAAATAACTTCACCAATTTTAAATATTGGAAGATACATTGCAATTATTAATCCTCCAAGAACCACTCCTAAAAATACCATTATTAAAGGTTCAATTAAAGATGTTAAATTTGCAACCATTTGGTCAACTTCTTCTTCATAAAAATCAGCTATTTTATTTAACATTGCATCAACAGCTCCTGTTCTTTCTCCAACTCCAATCATTTGAACAACCATTGGTGGAAAGACCTTTACTTCAGATAGAGGTTCAACAAGATTTTTTCCCTCTTTTACTCTATCTCTTGTATAATAAACAGCATCTTCAATAATCACATTCCCACTTGTTTTGGCTACAATGTCAAAAGCTTCTAAAATACTAACCCCACTTGAAAGCATTGTCCCTAAAGTTCTTGTAAATTTTGCAACTGCAGCTTTTCTGATTAAATTCCCAAAAATTGGTAATCTCAGTAACAAACTATCAAAAAAATGTCTCCCTTTATCTGTTTTATAAACCAATCTCACAAGAACAATAACTGCAAATATTCCTAAAATTATATACCCAATATTATGCCTTAAAAAATTACTAATATTTATTACAATCTGAGTTGGTAATGGTAAAGCTTTCCCCATTGAAGAGAACATCTGAGCAAAAGTTGGAACAACTTTTATTAAAAGAATTGCTGTAACTATTGTCGCTACAATAATTACACTAATTGGATAAAACATAGCTCCTTTGATTTTTCTCTTTAATGAAACAGTTTTTTCCATTAAAGTAGCAAGTCTTTGAAGTATTATATCAAGACTACCAGATATTTCTCCTGCATTTATCATGTTTACATACAAGTCATCAAAAACCTTTGGATATGAACCCATAGCTTTTGACAATGTCTGGCCACTTTCAAGTTTTGTTTTAACTCCTAAAATAACTTCTTTAAATTTTTTATTATCTGACTGTTCAGCTAAAATTTCAAGCCCTTGAATAATAGATAATCCTGCATCTATCATTGTTGAAAGTTGTCTTGTAAATACAACAATCTCTTCTGCTTTTATCTTTTTTTCAAAAAGTGGAATTGATATTTCTTTTGGTTTCTTTTTTATTTTAACAGGAATAATTCTCTGGGCTCTTAATTTTCTTTCAACTTCCTCTTTGCTCTCAGCTTCAATCTCGCCTTTTAACTCTTCTCCTTTTATGTTTTTCCCTTTCCAAATATAAATATCCATGATTTCTAAAATATTAGCAAAACTAAAAAAAATCAAGAAAAAATTGCTTTTTTTTCATTTGAATGATAATCTTTAAGAGCTATGAAAATTATAGATAAACACCTTTTAAAAGAAATTTCTATAAATTATGTTTTTTCGCATCTAATTTTAATTCTTGTATTTTTTATTGTTAAACTTGCAGATTTAATTGATAAACTTCTATCTGGAAATATTGATTTTTTTTCTCTTGTTAAATTAATTATACTTCTTTTACCATCATTAAACTCCTTTATCTTTCCAATAGCTACACTTTCAAGCATTTTATTTACTTTTTCATATATGTCCTCCAATAACGAAATTATAGCTTTAAAATCTGCAGGAGTTTCACCTTTAAGATTAATTAGAATCCCTGTAATTTTTGGTTTTATTATATTTTTTATTGCTATTTTTAATAATCTAATTATTGTGCCATATTCAACAAAAAAATTTTTTTTAGAATTCAGGGAAATTGCAAAAAATAAAATTTTTAATTCACTAACAGAAAAAACTTTCAACGAAATTGTTCCAAATTTAATCTTTTTCCCAGATAAAGTTAACAAAAAGAAACATTTAATTAAAAATCTTTTCATCTATGATAATACTCAAAAAAAAGAACAGATAATTACCGCAACTTCATGTAATTATTTTGCAAATAATGAGAAAATAATATTTAACTTAAATAATGGAGAAATTCATATAAAAGGTAAAAATGAAAATTATCAGATTTTAAAATTTCAAGAATATAAATTTTATTTTAATCTTAAAATGCTTGAAAAAGGAATAAATATAAAATTAAAAGATAAAGAAAGCTCTATTTCATATTTAAAAAAGAAAATAAAAATTGCTAAATCAAAAGGAAATTTAAAGAGAGTAAGATTTCTAAAAATGGAAATTTACAAAAGATATTCATTACCTTTTGCATGTATAATTTTTGCTCTTCTTGCGATACCATTTGGTCTTACAAATGTGAAAAATGCAAAATCTTACTCAATTTTAATATTAATTTTAAACATTTTTGTTTATTATACATTAATTGCAATCTCATCTAATTTAGTTAAAAAAGGAGATATATCACCGTTTATTGGGGCTTGGTTACCAAATTTAATTTTTATAATTATTACAAGTTTACTATTATATCTTTGTGAGAAAGAAAAATGGCTATTTTAGTTAAATTTATTTTCAAAGAATTCTGGAAATATTTTTTAATAATTTTTATTGCTTTTATTGGAATATTTTTCTTTGCTGATTTAATTGCAAATATTAACATAATTTTCAGATACAATACTTCATTTGAAAATTATCTTCTTTATGTATTTTTTAAAATTCCAGAAGGATTATACTATATTATCCCTATTTCAACTTTAACCTCTGCTATGTTTTTTTTTAGTTCTCTTAATAACCAGATGGAAATAATTTCATTTAGAACTTTACAAATCCCTAAAAAAACAATTATTTATCCCCTTTTTATTTCAGGACTTATAATCTCAATTATTTCTTTTTTTATAAATGAATTCATCTATCCAACGACAAATTATTATGCAAAACTTTTAAGAATCACTAAAATTGAAAAGAAGAAAAATTTTGCAATTACAAAATCTAATAATGTTTGGTATCATAAAAATAACTACTTTTTAAGAATTAAATTTCTTTTCTTTAAACTTGGAATAATGAACAATGTTACTTTAATTAAAGTTGATAAAAATTTTAAAATTGTTGAGAGAATTGATGCAAGTTATGGATTAAAAAAAGGGAACTCATGGGAACTTTCAAATGCTGAAATTTACAAATTTTCTAATAATTCTCTAATTTCTTTTGAAAAAAAAGATAAAATTATATTACCAATCTCCCTTGTAAAAGAAGATTTTTATGTTATTGAACAAAAAATTAAAAATTTAAATATATTTAAACTTGCAAAAATAATTTCAACTTTGGAAAAAAATAAAATTAATGCAAGAAAATACAAAGTTGAATTTTACAATAAAATTTTCTATCCATTTGTATGCATAATTTTTATACTTATGGGATTTTATCTAAATGTTAAACCTGTAAAAAGTGGAACAATAATCTCAATAATTTTAGCCACCTTTTTAGGTGGAGGATATTTTCTTTTAAATGGATTTTTTATAAGTCTCTCAAAAATTGGCACTCTTCCAATTATTTTTGGACCACTGATAACTTTTTTGCTTTATCTAATTATTATAATTTTACTTGATAAAAAAACAAAATATTAATGAGCATCATACCAGTTGTCAGCAATTCCAACATCTGCAATTAAAGGAACCTTAAGAGAAACTACATTTTCCATTATTTCTTTTGTCCTTTTTGAAAATTCTTCAACATTATTTTCAGGAACTTCAAAAATTAATTCATCATGAATTTGCATAATCATTTTTGCATCATACTCATTTAATATCTTATCTATATCAATCATAGCAAACTTTATAATATCTGCAGCTGTTCCTTGAATAATTGTATTAATAGCTGCTCTTTTTGCAAATTCTCTTTCATTATGCTTTTTACTTTCAAGTCCTTTAATATACCTTATTCTTCCAAAATAATTTTCTACATATTTTTTCTTTTTAACTTCTTCAATAGTTTTTTCAATAAATTCTTTTACTCCTGGATATTCTTTAAAGTAATTTTCAATAAAAATTTTTGCTTTTTCTCTTGTTATTCTTAATGCTTTAGACAATCCATACGGACTAATTCCATAAATAATTGAAAAATTAATTGTTTTTCCTTCTCTTCTCATATGTTCATCAACTTTCTCAATATCTACTCCATATATTTTAGAAGCTGTTAATGAATGAATATCAATTCCTCTATTGAAGGCTTCTATTAAACTTCTATCTTGCGAATAATGAGCAAAAATTCTCAATTCAATTTGAGAATAGTCTATTGCAACTATTTTGTAACCTTCAGGAGAAATAAAAGCTTTTCTCACTAAAGAAGACTCCTCACCTTTTATTGGTATATTTTGAACATTAGGATTGGAACATGATAATCTTCCAGTTGCTGTAACTGTTTGGTGAAATGTTGGATAAATTCTACCAGTTTTATTATCAACAATATTCAACAACGCATCAATATATGTTGATTTTAGTTTAACTTTTTCTCTGTAATCTAAAATTAATTTTGGAAGTTCATGAATTTTACTTAATTCAATTAATACTTCATTATCAGTTGAAGGACCAGTTTTTGTTTTCTTTATTACAGGTAAATTTAATTTATCAAAAAGAATTTCAGCAATCTGCTTAGGTGAATTTATATTAAACTTAATCCCAGAAACTTCATAGATTTTATTCTTTATCTCTTCTAATTTTTCTGAAACATCTTTTTTTAGTTTATTTAAAAATTTAGTATCTATAAGTATTCCCCTTTCCTCCATCTTTTTCAATACAAAAATCAAAGGTTTATCAAGGTTTTCATATAAAGAATATAATTTCCCATTTTCTTTTAATTCTGAAAAAGTTTTATGAAAAATCTTATAAATTGCAGAGGTTCTTTGTGAAATAAAGTATTTTTTATCATTTTCCTTTAATAATCCAAAATTAATTTTTACATTTTTCTTTTCCTTAAATGCTTCAAGAGGTTTTATCTTTCTGTTTAGATAAAAATAACTTAAATTTTCAATTGAATTATTTCTTTCAGGCTGTAAAAGATAGGAAATAAGCAAAATATCTTCAAAATCTTTAGAAGAGAATTTATTAAAATATTTAAAATTCTTTTTAAACTCGTAAAATATCCCTTTTTTCACTTTTTCTAAATCTTTTTGATTTTTAGTAATATAAACATTTTCTCCATCGTCACTAAATCCAGCAATTACTCTTGTCTCAAAGAATTCTTCATATTCTTCAATGTAAATACTCAAAATTTTCCCTTCTGGAAATTTATCTACAATATTAAATTCAAGATAATCATCCTCTTTAATTCCAAATTTTTCTAAAAGACTTTCAAATTCAAGTTTTTTAAAAATTTCTTTTAATTTTTCTAAATTAGGTTTCTTTACTTTTATTTCATCCTCTTTAATTTCAATATTAATATCTTTTTTTAGCATAATAAGTTTTTTACTTAGAAAAGCTTTCTCTTTATTTTCAATAAGAGCCTTTTTTATCCTTTCTTTATCTATTTTATCAAGAGAATTATAAATATCTTCAATTTTTCCAAATTTATTAATCAATTCTTTTGCAGTTTTCTCTCCTATTCCTTTAACTCCAGGAATATTATCTATTTTATCACCAATTAATGCAAGATAATCTACAATTAACTCTTTTGGAACTCCAAATTTTTGCTCTACTTTTTCTTTATCATAAACTATATCTCTCATTGTATCCCACATTTTTACTCTTTTATCTAAAAGGCTCATTAAATCTTTATCAGATGAAATTATAATAATTTCAATATCATCTGATTTATACTTTTCCACTAAAGAAGCTATAACATCATCAGCTTCAACATCGTCAATTTCTAAAATTTTTAAATTTAATGCTTTAACTATTTCTTTAATGTATGGTAATTGTTTAACTAAATCATCATCCATTGGAGGTCTATTTGCTTTATAATCTTTATATATTTCATTTCTAAAGGTTTTTTTAGCAACATCAAAAACCACCACTACATATTGAGGATTTTCTTCAAGGATTTTTAAAAGCATTTTTGTAAAACCGAATATAGCATGAGTGGGAAAACCATCTCTTGTTGATAATGGTGTTAATGCATGATAAGCTCTATGAATATACGAATTTCCATCAATTATAAAAAATTTTTTCATTTTCTTTACTCCAAATTTTCTATTTGCATTTTTTGTATATAATTTTCTCTTTTTAGAATATCATAAAGTTGATTTGATGTTATATTGAAAATAATAAAACTTATTGTATGTCCATAAATTTCGTCATAATTATACTTTAAATTGTATTTATCTAAAATTTCAATAAAACTTAAAATTTTCTTAAAATCAGGTGGAGAAAATAAGGTTACTTTTATTCTATTTTTTATTTGAACTTGCTTTTTAAAAATTTGTAAATTTTTTAACAAAAAATTTTTTACAAAATTTGAAATTAATTTAAAATATTTCTCTTCAGTTGAATAAACAATATCTTTTGAAAAACTCTGAGATGCTAATAATTCAAGTTTTTTTGAATATACAAAAATTTCACAATTTATTTTTGCAAAAATTTTATTAAGTGTTGCTATCTCTTTAATCTTTTCTACATTCACTTTTAAAATGATTATATAATCAATATCTTTTTTACTTGCTTCTTCTAAAAACTCTTCTTCTTTTTTTATTTCATTTAACCTTAAAAATAAAAAATTGGGGGAAATTTTTTTAAAAATAGTTTCTACATAATCGTTTAATTTTTCAGAATAATTATCTGATAAAAAAGAACCGATTAAAACTGTAATTATATTTTTTCTAAAATTAAGCACAGAATCATCAAGAATAATTTTAATTTTTTCCTTTAAAAAATTCCCTTCAACACTCTCTTTTATTATTTCATATCCTAAAACATTATTTTCAATTTTATCATAACTATTTCCAACAATTTTTTTTAATCCATTTTCAATAGCATTTTTTATTGCAGATTTTCTTGACATATCAATATTATCTGTTAAAATACTTATTCCCTCAGCCTCAATTGAAATTAATGAAGAAAATAAATTCACAGAGAAATAAAGTAGAAAAAAAAATAAAAAAATTACTTTTCTTTTCATATTAAGCAAGTTTTTCAAATAGAATTTTTAAAACTTTCTCATAGTATGGAAAAATTTTTGAATGTTGAATAACTAAAGGTTTATAAAAAAACATGATAAGATAACCTATGCCATAAGTTACCATTGCAGAAATTAAAAATCCTGTAATAGCACCTAAAATTTTATCTATTATTTTTAATAAAGAAATTTTTTCCACAGGTAAAAGATATTTTCTTATAAGAAAAATAACTAAATATGATGCAAGGAAAACAATTAAAAAAGAAGAAATATTAACAAATTCCTTTCCATAATTTACATATTTTAAAAAGAATTTTGAAAGGAGAATATAAAATTTAAATGATAAAAATAATGAAATAAAAATAGCAAGTAAATGGAAAAATTCTAAAATAAATCCTTTAATCCATCCTCTAATGATGAAAAAAAGAGAAATTACAGCAATTAATATATCAAAACCGTTCATTTATTTCCCAATAAATTGGATAAATTTGTCTTTAAAATTAAAATTAATGATAATATCTTTTGAATTTAAATCTTGGGAGTAATATTTTCCAGTTAAAATTAAATTGTATAAATCGTTTAAATCATATTTTCCATTTAGTTTCATTATAAAATTATCAGATTTTAAAAAAATATCTTTTAACATAAAAACTCCATCATTTGATGAGATATTTCCTTTTAAATAACCAAAATATGTAGAATTATCTATTGTTATATTTTTAGAACCAATTAAATTTAAATTAAAAATATCGCTATTTTTAAATATTTCATTTAATTTTTCAAATTTTATACCATAGATTCTTAAATCACTTCCAAAAAGAAGACCTTTAGCATTTAAAATTTTATTTTGTTTACTGTTTGCAATTAATAAAATATTAAATTTTCCATCAATTCCAATTTGTTTATTCAGTAAAAATTTCACTAATTTTTCAATGTCTACATTTTTCATATTAAGTGCTATTTGTGTATTTTCATCATTTTTTAAAAATGAAAAAATTACTTTTCCAGTATCAATTTGAAAGTTAAATTTTTCAATTGATTTTTCCCCTTTTATACTTGAAATTTTTACATCAAAATTGTTAACAGTTGTATTATCAATTTGTAGGTTATCTATATAAAAAGAATACAAAAAATCTTTTTTAGATAACAAATTAAGAAAAAGCTTATATAGATTTGAATTCCCCTTTAATTCAGCGGTTGTTAATTTTAAAATATCCATCTCATTACCATTTTCAAATGAAATATGATAAGCAATATCAGGTTCTTTAAAAATTATGTCACTTCCTTTAAATGGAAATTTTAAATTATCGCATTTAGTAAAAAAATTTAAATTCCAGTTTCTGGTAGAATTTATATTTCCATTAAAATTAATTTTTGAATTTATTATTCCTTCAATCTTTCTATTTTTTAATTTAAAAGATAATTTATAAAAATTTCCCAAAATCCCGTTTACTTCAATTGAAGTTATATTATCTAATTTACCGTAATATTTAATAATTCCTGATATTTTATTTTTAAAAAAAGAAAAATTAAGATTTGGTAATTTCAAAATATCATTCCATAAAAAAGCAAATGATATATTATCAAAATTATTGACTGCAGTAAGATTTAAATTGTTTTCTAAATTACCTTTTAATTTAAAAATTGAATTATTATATCCTCCAATTATTGAAAATGTTAGAAGATATTTATTTTTGGAAAAATTAAAAACTCCATCGTAAATTTCAAAATCTGGAATAATAGATGAATTAATAAATTCTAATTTTCTATAATTAAACTCTAAAAACGGATAATTTTTCACTAAAAATTTAACTTTGTTTATAAAATTTTTTTCAAAAATTCCATTAAAAATAGTAATTTTTTTCAATAATGGCGAAAATTCTATTGATTTAATAAAAAAATCTTTGCCTGACAAATTTTTAATTTTATATGAAAGAGGAAAAAATGAGGTTTCTTCTATACTAAAGCAATTTACTTTTTCTCTAAAATAGAGGAAAAAATTTTTCTTTAATGATTTTGAAATATTATAAGGGAGATAATAATTTACATAGAAAATATACAAAATAACTATAATTATTAATCCACTAATAAACTTAAACTTTTTCATCTATTTTATAAAATTATCCCGGCAAAAACCGGGTTTTATTTACCATCCCATAAAGACCAAGGACCTCTTGTTTTTGCAAAATGAATAGCGTCTTTCTTCTCTTCTTCTGTATAATCTCTTGGTATTTTAAATACCTGTTTTGGGAAAATAAGGTCTGGATCTCTTATTTTATCTTTATTTGCCCTGTAAATCAGTGGCCACATAAATGGATCATTATAGATCTCTTTATAACTTGCAATTATCCATAAACATTCACCTTTTTTAACTACATGAAAGGTTGGAAGAGTTGGTTTTGGTTTAGGAGCAGGCTTAACTTCCTTTACTTCCATTTTAGGCTTTTCAACAGGTTTTGGTTTTTCTACCACTGGTTTTGACTTTTCAACAGCTACCTGTTTTTCAACTTTTTTTGGTTGTGGAGGAACAACAGCTTGCTTTTTAATCTCCTTTTTACAGCAGGCAGAAAATAGAAATGCTGATAAAACAAGTAAGAGAATTAATTTTTTTCCCGCTTTCATGAGCTCACTCCTTAAATTTATTTTGGTTATTGAACTGTATATATCACTTATCATTTAAATGTCAACAATTTATTTTATTGAATTTATGCTAATAATCTGTTAAATATAAAATAAGATTTTATATTTTGGAGGTAATTATGAAAGTAAAATTAACAGTTTTATGCGAAAATAGTGTAGTTACTCCTTTTGGAGTAATTGGAGAGCATGGTTTTTCAGCATACATTGAAACTGAAAATGGAAATTTCCTATTTGATACAGGACAAGGAAAAGGATTAATAAATAATGCAAATGTTTTAGGAATAGATTTGAAAAAAATTGATTTTTTATGCATCTCCCATGGTCATTATGACCACACTCTTGGTATTCCATCTCTTTTGACTATAAAATCACCTTTAAAAATTTACGCTCATGAAAATATTTTTGCAAATAGATACTGGCTAAGACCTAATATGCCACCAAAATTCATTGGAATTCCATTCAGGAAAGAATTTCTTGAAACTCTTGGAGCTAAATTTGAATTTATTAAAGATTTCACTGAAGTTAAAAAAGGTATATATATTTCTGGAGAAGTTCCAAGAGATCCTGATTATGAAATGATTGATCCTGATATGAAAATTATTAATGAAAATGGAGAAAAAATTCAGGATACAATAATAGATGATTTTTCAATGGCTATAGATACTGATAAAGGTCTTGTTATAATTCTTGGATGTGCACATGCAGGAATAGTTAATATTTTAAATTATTTTATTGAAAAAACAGGAAAAGAAAAGATATATGCAGTCGTAGGTGGAACTCATCTTGGATTTGCCAATGAAAAACAATTAAATAAAACTCTTGAAATTATTGAAAAATATAACATTCAAAAATTGGGAGCCTCACACTGCACAGGATTAGCTGTTAGTTCAATTTTAGCTAATATGTTAAAAGATAAATTCTTTTTTGCAGGAGTTGGTGCAGTATTAGAAGTTTAAAAATTTTAAAGAGGTGAGATTATGGCTGGACATAGTAAATGGGCAAATATAAAATATAGAAAACAGGCTCAGGATGCAAAGAGAGGGAAAATTTTTACAAAATTAATAAGAGAAATTATTGTTGCAGCAAGACAAGGTGGTGGTGATCCAGAACATAATCCACGACTAAGAGCAGTTATTGCCCTTGCAAAAGAACATAATATGCCAAAAGAAAATATTGAAAGAGCAATTAAAAAAGGCACAGGAGAAATTGAGAGTGAAAATTATGAAGAAGTTATTTACGAAGGTTATGGCCCAGGTGGTGTAGCAATATTAGTGGAAGTTTTAACAGATAATAAAAATAGAACAGCATCTGAAATTAGGCATATTTTTTCAAAACATGGTGGTAATTTAGGAGAAGCTGGATGTGTATCTTGGATTTTTGAAAAAAAAGGTATAATCCAAATCAATAAAGAAGATGTTGATTATGAAAAATTATTTGAGGATGCAATAGAAGCAGGAGCTGAAGATATGGATGATAGTGATGAAAAAGTATATGAAATAATTACAGTTCCAGAAGATTTTGAAAAAGTAAAAAAAGCTCTTGAAGAAAAAGGTTATAAGATTACCCATGCAAAACTTACAATGAAACCTAAAAATACTGTTAAAGTTGATGAAGAGAATGCAGGTAAGCTTCTAAAACTTATGGAAAAACTTGAGGATAATGATGATGTGCAAAATGTTTATTCAAATTTTGAAATGGATGATGCTCTTTTAGAAAAACTTTCAGCTTAATGAAAATTATTGGTTTTGACCCTGGGACAAATATTACTGGTTTTGGTATCTTAGAAAAAAAGAATGATAAAATAATTTATATTCAAAGTGGAATAATTGATTTAAGAAAATATAAAAATATTCAGTTGAAACTATCAAAAATTTATGAAAAAATAATTGAAATAGGCAAAAGATATAAACCAGATGCAGTTGCGTTAGAGGATGTTTTTGTTGCAAAAAACACAAAAAGCACAATAAAATTGGGATATGTTAAGGGAATTATTTTCCTTGCTGCATCCCATTTAAAATTAGATACTTTTGAATACTCACCAACTTCAATAAAATTAAGTATAACAGGTTATGGTAGAGCAACAAAAGATGAAATAAGGAAAATGTTACCAAATATAATTGATAATTTAAATGAAAAGAAAAGTGCTGATGAATGTGATGCAATTGCAATTGCCTATTGTCATATTGTAAATAATGATTGCATATTTAAAAGGTAAAGTTATAAAAAAAAATATAGATTCTGCAATTATTGATGTAAATGGGGTTGGGTATTTAGTTTATATGCCATTATCAACTCTTACTCATTTAAATTTAAATGATGATGTTCAGTTATATATCACAACAGTTTCAAGAGAAAATGTGATTGAACTTTACGGTTTTTTAACAGAAAAAGAGCAAGAGGTTTTTAAAAAACTTATGAAAGTTCCAAAAATTGGAGCAAAACTTTCCTGCATAATTCTTTCAGGGATTGATGTAGAAAAATTAATTTCTGCAATAAAGGAAAATAATATAAAACTACTTTCTTCAATTCCTGGAATTGGTAAGAAAACAGCAGAAAGAATTTGCATTGACTTAAAAGATAAATTTGAAATAAGAGAAAAATATTCATCCAGCATGAAAGAAGAGCTAATAAGTGCTTTAATAAATCTTGGTTTTAAAAGAAATGAAATAGAAAATATAGCTGAAAAAATAACAAAAAAACATAAAGATGAGCCTATTGAAAATCTTTTAAAACTTGCATTTAAAGAGATTTATAAATGAAAAAAAACTTTTTGGAAAAAGATAAAGAATTTGAAGAAACCATAAGGCCAAAAAAGTTAAAAGATTTTATTGGTCAGGAAAAATTAAAAGAAAATTTAAAAACTTTTATTTTAGCAGCTAAAAAAAGAGAAGAAGCTCTTGACCACATTTTATTTTACGGTCCCCCTGGACTTGGCAAAACAACTCTTGCAACAATTATAGCAAATGAACTTGGAGTAAAAATTATTACAACTTCAGGTCCTGTTCTTGAAAGAGGAGCTGATTTAGCAGCAATTTTAACAAATTTAAAAGATAGAGAAGTTTTATTCATTGATGAAATTCATAGGATGAATAGAGTTGTTGAAGAAATGCTCTATCCTGCAATGGAAGACTATGCAATTGATGTAATAATAGGACAGGGACCAACTGCAAGAACAATAAAATTAAAACTAAATAAGTTTACTTTAATTGGAGCAACTACAAGGGCAGGATTACTCACTTCACCTTTAAGAGATAGATTTGGTTATATTGGTAGATTAGAATATTATTCAAAAGAAGATTTGGTGAAAATTATTAAAAGAAGTGCAAAAATTTTAAGAATAAAAATTGATGATAATGGTGCAGAGGAAATAGCTAAACGGTCAAGAGGAACACCAAGAATTGCAAATAAACTTTTAAAAAGAGTTAGAGACTATGCAGAAGTGCATGGAAATGGAATAATTGATAAAAAAATTGCAGATTATGCATTAAACATGTTAGATATAGATGCTAAAGGGCTTGACAGCATGGATAGGAAGTTTTTACTTGCTTTAATTGAAAAATTTGATGGAGGTCCAGTTGGAATTGACACAATTTCAACATATCTTGATGAGGAAAAAGACACAATTGAAGACTTATATGAGCCATATTTAATTCAAATAGGTTTTTTAAAAAGAACTCCAAGGGGAAGAGTTGTAACACCCCTTGCTTTTAAATACTTTGCAAAAAATTTAAAAAAACCAAAAACAATTTTTGATGGAGATTAAAATGCTTGCAAATACATATAAAATGAAAAATGTAAAATTTATAAGAGGTGAAGGATGCTGGGTTTTTGATGAAAAAGG